>NZ_CP023777.1:4455000-4755000 GCF_002557795.1 Chitinophaga caeni
CGGTTATTGAAGATACCGCGGTAGATGTAGAGGATTTACCGGGTTTTATCGCGGAATTTAACCAAATATTGAAGGGGTACGGCCTGCACGCAGTGCACTATGCCCATGCCGGTAGCGGAGAATTGCATTTACGCCCAATCATTAATTTAAAGACCAAGGAAGGAAACGCTTTATTTAGATCTATTGCGCAAGAGATCGCTAAGCTGGTGAAGAAGTACCACGGGTCATTAAGCGGAGAACACGGAGACGGTCGGCTCAGGGGTGAATTTATCCAACAGATGATCGGTGAAGAGAACTATCAACTCTTACGCCAGCTTAAATACACCTGGGACCCGGCTAATATTTTTAATCCCAACAAGATCGTGGATACCCCTTCCATGAACAGCATGTTGCGTTATGAACCGGGAGCTGTTGCGCCGGATTTAAAAACGGTGTTCCGTTTCCCCAACCAAACCGTATTACAGCATGCGGAACAATGTAACGGTTCGGGCGACTGCCGCAAGACGCAACTCAGCGGCGGAACGATGTGCCCCAGTTACATGGCTACCCGTAATGAAAAAGATACTACCCGTGCCAGGGCAAATATCTTGAGGGAATTCCTGACACATAGTCCCAAGGAAAACAAGTTCGACCATCAAGAAATATACGAGGTATTAGATTTGTGCTTGGCTTGTAAAGGCTGTAAATCGGAATGTCCTTCTAACGTTGATATGGCAAAATTAAAAATGGAGTTCCTGCAACATTACTACGATGCTAACGGGGTACCATTTAGAAATAAACTGATTGCAAATTTTTCCAGTTTATCGGGCTTGTCTGCCACGGCGCCGGGTATCTACAACTGGATGGTTAAAAATAAAGCGACCAGTTCCATCATTAAGAAAATATCCGGCTTTGCCGGGGGGAGATCCTTACCGGGGTTATACAATACCACGCTTAGAAAATGGTACGGCAAGCACGCCAGGCATGCCGGCACGGCGGCAAAGAAAGTGTATATGTTCTGCGACGAATTTACCAATTTCAATGACACTGAAATCGGGATAAAAGCCGTTCAATTATTGGAAAAATTAGGTTACCAAGTATTGATGATCGAACATCCTGAAAGTGCCAGAGCCTTGATGTCGAAAGGGATGTTGAGGAAAGCGAAGCAAATCGCTGAAGAAAATGTTCGTATTTTTTCCGGGATCATCCGTGAAGAAACACCGTTATTGGGCGTAGAACCTTCCGCCATATTAAGCTTCCGCGATGAATATCCCGATCTTGTAGACGCTTCCCTGGGAAAGCAAGCCCATGAATTAGCAAAGCATGTTTACTTAATAGATGAGTTCCTGGCAAACGAATTATCGCAAGGAAGAATCCAGGCTGAGCAATTCACTACCGAAACGAAGCACATCAAATTGCATGGGCATTGCCAGCAGAAAGCCTTGTCCGGCATTGCATACGCACAAAAAATATTAAGCTTACCCAAAAACTATACTGTTGATATTATACCGAGTGGATGCTGCGGTATGGCAGGATCTTTCGGGTATGAAAAAGAACATTTTGACTTATCGATGCAAATCGGGGAAATGGTTTTATTCCCGGCGGTAAGGAATGCCGGTGCCGGTACTATCATCGCGGCGAGTGGCACCAGTTGCAGGCACCAGGTTAAGGATGGCACCGGTATAATCGCGAAACACCCGGTGGAAATATTATTCGACGCATTAGTGGATTAATTTGAATTGAAATATGTGGAGAGCGGCAGGTAAATTGGCATCTTTCCACATATTCCATCCACGCTCCCAGTTCTGAATTTGCAATTGATTGCATTACTTTAATACCGGCAGGGTAAACATTAGCAGTAGAATAAACCCTGTTAATCCCCCTTTTATAATTATCTTCCTTTTATCATGTTGCCCGATCCCTTCCCAGGGTTAATTACCTGTAGCTATTTAACAAAATCGATTCCATTACTGTTATAAAAAGAACTATGTAACAATCAGCATTATATAAAAGCGATTACATGAATTGGAAGTTTCCACTAGCCTGCGTAGCTCTATTAGCCATCAACCAAGGTACTGCTGCCCAAAGCGGCTCTACGAGCTTATCCCGATGTTTGCAGATCGCCCACCGGAATAACTTATCCATCAATCAAGCTCGAAAATCCCTGGATGCCAGGGAATACAGGGTTAAAGCCGAAAATGCAACTTACTTTCCGAAAGTTGATCTATTGGCTGGATACAATTACCTTGGAAAACCATTGGAGATCAACCTGGGACAAGTTAGGGATGGCGTAGTGAATGGCTCCTCTGCCCAAAGTGCTGCCGCCGCAAACGAAGTGTATAAACAGATAACAGGTAATAACCTTCCTGCCGATGTGCAACAAAATATTCAAAACATTTCCAAGAACGTGATCGGTGCCATATATCCCGACTATAACCCCGCCTTGGCCAAACAACAATATTTTACTTCCTCCTTGGTAGTCAGGCAACCCATTTACCTGGGAGGGAAACTGGCCGTTGCCAGGGATGTTGCGAAGGCGGAATATAGTTCCGGTCAAGCGAACATTGACTTTGTCAGCCAAGAATTAGATTACGCGGTAACGGTGCAATATATCAGGATATTGTATTACAATTCCTTGTTAAAATCACAACGCGGGATTCTCGAAATAATGGAGCGGTACGAGCGGATGGCCGCCTCCCTAGTGAAAAATGATATCATACCGCCGTTTCAAAAAAATTGGGCCACGGTTGCAGTTGCACATGCAAAAACCCGTGTCAACAACCAAGACATGGAGCGTAACAATGCCATGATAGAACTAAAACGCCTGCTGCAATTACCGCAAGATTCACTGCTAGATATCCGGGATACGCTGCATTACTTGCAGTACTCACCCGCTCCCCCGCCTGTAACGGACTTCTGGAGAAATTCCGCCACTTATAAACTGGTGGAAACCAAAACAGCCTTGGCATCCTCGGCTGTTAAAGCGAGCAAGTCTTTTCAAATGCCCAATATATTTGCTATCGCGAATGTTCAATTATATCAAAATGATTTACCGATCACCATTCCGCCTTGGTTAGTTGGTGTAGAGTTGCAATGGAACCTATTCAGCGGCTTCGCGAATAGTCGCCGGGTAAAAGCAGCCAAAGAATTGCTGGATGCATCGGAATTAGCCAACGAAGAAACCCGGCAAAAATTAGAAGCGGGCGCCGCAATAGCGAGGAACCAGGTATTGATGTTGCAAAAAGATATCGAAACACTCGCCATAGCATCGGAACAGGCGAAGTTAACGACAAAGCTGGTAGGTGAACGGGTAGACAACCAGATGTCATCCATAAAGGATGTCAACGATGCATTATTAGTCGAAGAAGAAATCGGCAAAGCATACAACGCGGCTGTATTAGGTTACTGGATCGCCCTGGCAACATATTACAATATCCTGGGAACACCCCAACAAATCGTAGCTTTTATACCATGAAACAATTAAAACAATATTGGGCCTTACTGGTGCCGATCGCTATTTTGCTGGTTGCCGTGCTCTACCTGGTCAAAGAACCGGCCGTTGATTCCAGCTTACCCATTGGCATGGTGGATGCTTCTTACGTAGATGTTGCCGCCGAATTTCCCGGAAGGCTAGATAGCCTGCACGTAGCGGAAGGCGATACCGTGAAAAAGGGGCAACTGCTGGGTGTTTTAAGAACCACCGAGATTGACGCGATCCGCAACCAAGCCCTCGCCGCCATCGAAGCAGCCGAAGGCCAGGTAAAATTATTGGAAAAAGGGGCAAGGCCAGAAGTAATACAATCTGCTGGAAAACTATACAAGATAGCGCAAGATCAATACGATCTCGCGCAAAAAACTTATCAAAGAATGGAACGTTTGTATAATGACAGCGTTGTTTCGGGACAAGAAAAAGACATTATCTATTTCAAATATCAAGCGGCCAAAAAAGAGATGGAGATTGCCAAGCTCAACCAGGAGATGTTGGAAAAAGGCGCCCAACCTGAGATGCTACAAACCGCTACAGCCATATTAAAACAAGCACAACAAGGATACGAATTAACCAAGGCTCTCAGCGATAACACGAGGATCTATGCCCCTGCAAACGGTATCATTTCATCCCTAATCATACATGAAGGGGAAATTGTATCGATCGGTTATCCCATGATGACTTTGCAAAAGAACGATTCATATATCATAAGGTTTAATCTTCGGCAAGATATCGGGGGCAAACTTCCATTGGGCACCGCTGCAAAGGTTACTGTGCCGGGCTGCGACCCGGAACTGTTCGATGTAAAAGTAAGCAGTATTGCTCCCAGCCTGACTTTTGCAAACTGGGTTCCTACCAACCAGAAAGGCTCTTTTGAAATGCGCACCTTTACAATTGAATTTAAACCGGCAAATCCCGCTGCCATACAAGGGTTAAGGCCCGGTATGACCGCCGCATTACATTTACCATGATCCGATCCGTACTCAATATTTGCACCCGGGAATGGAAGCGTATCCTTACGCGTCCGGATCATTATATCGTGTTAATATTGATGCCGCCATTGCTTTTCATTTTTTACGCGTTGATTTATCAAAACCAAAAGGCTTACGATCTGCCGGTAGTGATTTGGGATGAAGATCATTCCGCGTTAAGCAGGCAATTGACGTTTATGCTGGAGCAAACGGAAAGCATTCATATCACGGGACAGGTCAATGGCATGGAAGAGTTAAAAACATTGATGCAAAAAGGAAAGATCTCCGGCGCGGTACATTTTCCGGCACGCATGGAACGCGATATTAAAAGCAGGCACCCGGTAACGATCCCCGTATTTACGAATGCCTCGGCGCTCGTGCCAGGAAAATTGATTTATAGCGATGCGTCCACGGTATTGATCACTGCAGCTTCCGGCGTAATTTTGCAAAAATTCCAGAAGCTTGGCATGACGGAAGCCAAGGCCATGGCACTTGTTATGCCTATTCAACTGGATACTTACCGCTTGTATAACCCCGCCTATAATTACCAACAATACCTGGTACCTGGCTTAATTACCGTGGCTTTACAAATGATGATCATCATGGTATCGGTACTCGCGATTAATACCGAATGGAACGAAGGAAGCATGCAAGAATTACACGGTTTATCAAATGGTAGCGCCGGTAATATCATCCTGGGAAAAACCTTGGCGCACTTGGGTATTTCTTGGATTAATTTCATACTCGTGGTTGGCATCCTCTTTCCATACTTTAACTTGAGCAGAAGCGGACATCATTTAGAATTATTTATCCTCTTCAACTTCCTCTCCTTAGCTTGTACCGGGATCGGTTTCATGATCTCCGTTTTAGCACAAGACACGATGCTGGCAGCCGACGTGGGCTTGTTTTACACATCGCCGGCATTCGTATTCAGCGGGTTTACATTCCCCCGTTGGGCAATGCCTTGGTACGATCAATATTATGCGCAACTCATGCCTTATACCTCCTTCCTTGATGGCTTCTTCCAAGTATATTTCATGGGCTTGCCTTTGAGCTATGCCGGCATATATATGCTGAAAATGTCGTTATTCATCGGGTTCACATACTTTATCGCGGTTTTCTTCTTACAACAACGATTCAAAAAGCAACTGGCATATGCAGCATCTTGAACATCATCATACTAATTCTTGGTGGGCGCTGCTCTTACGTGAGGCGCAACTGGTCGCAAAGGATCACAGTTTATTGTTGACCTTGTTGATAGCGCCTTTGCTCTACGCTTTTTTCTACGGGAGTATTTATTCCAACAAAGCAGAAGAACAAGTTCCGATTGACATAGTTGACAATGACCAAACAGGTTTATCCCATACCTATATCCAGGAGCTACGTAACACCCAAATGGTTCAAATCCGGGCCCTGGTTCCCTTCGAAACGGCGCAGGAAAATATGTACAAGGGCATCACGCAAGGATACCTTTTGATTGAAAAAGGCTTGGAAAAGAAAGTTATGTCTTTACAAGGATCGAAAGTAGTGCTGGTTTTAAATGCCGCTAGGTTCTTACCCTCCAGTGACCTGCTACAGAATATTACAACCGTTACTTTAACCGTCGGTGCTGGCGTTCGATTACAATACAATCAAAAGCAAGGTATGAGCAGCGACATCTCGATGCGGGAAGTTGCGCCGGTAAGTGTCGATTATCACCCCTTATTCAATCCGGGTAGCAATTACGGAACTTTTTTAATCCCGGGTTTACTGGCCCTAATATTACAGCAAACGCTGCTCATAGGGCTGTCTGGCGGTGTTGCGGCAGAGCGCCAACATGGGCGGATAAAGGACTGGATTAATACTGCTAATGGCAATGTGTCAACAGCCATTTGGGGTAAAGGTCTTTTCTACTTTATACTCTTCGGGATATACGGCTATTTCTTTATGAATGTCAATTACCGCGTGCTTGGATTCAGCGTACTTGGGAACGGCTTAGAGTTGGGCGCCATGATTCTACTGTTCATCCTGACCTTGATACCCATGGGGATTTTTATCGGCTCTCTATTTAGATCACAATTATTATGTACACAGGTAATGGCATTCTCCACATACCCCGTATTCCTGGTCACCGGTTATACTTGGCCCTTGCAAGAATTACCGGCGCCATTACAAGTAATATCAGCATTGTTGCCAACGACGCCATTTATTAACCTTTATACCGCGATCGTACAGCAAGGCGCGGGTATCAACGACAGGTTACCTTCCTTGGTACACTTATGCGCATTATGGGTAATGTACAGTTTTGTATGTATTTGGTGGCTAAGAAGGATCCGGGAAAGGGATTCCCACGTAAAATTAGCGGTAGGTGCATAGCAGTACGCAAATAACTTTACGCCAACCATGAATTACCGGCAACAACGGATTCGATAAAAACCAGTAACTTGGGAACGGAAAATAAAAGATATGAAAGTACCAGGACCTATAGGTGTATTTGATTCGGGATATGGCGGATTAACCGTATTAAAAGAATTTGTAAAAAGGCTGCCGACGTACGATTATTTATACCTGGGCGATAATGCGAGGGCACCCTACGGCACCCGTTCATTCGATACCGTTTACAATTACACGTTGGAATGTGTACGGCATTTATTTGATAGGGGCTGTGCATTGGTGATATTGGCTTGCAACACCGCTTCCGCGAAAGCATTGCGAAGCATCCAACAAAACGATCTACCGAAAATGGATGCAACAAAAAGGGTGCTGGGTGTAATCAGGCCAACTACAGAGATTGTAGGTCGATACACCAAATCCGGGCACATCGGGATACTTGGCACGATGGGAACCGTTAATTCGGGCTCCTACCCGATCGAAATCAAGAAATTTTCCCCCGGGGTAAGTGTAGCGCAACATGCTTGTCCGATGTGGGTTCCCCTGGTAGAAAATAATGAATGGAATCAACCCGGCGCAGATTATTTTGTAGAAAAAGATATACATAAACTGCTTGCAACAGATCCTTTAATCGATACTATTGTATTAGGATGTACGCATTATCCGCTATTGATGGAAAAGATCAGGCAATATGTTCCCCGGGATACTCAAATTCTTAGCCAGGGGCCCATCGTAGCAGCGAGCCTGGAAGATTATTTACAGCGGCACAAGGAAATAGCGGTTTATTGCAGTGAAAATGGCACACGGCAGTTTTTAACAACCGACGACCCGGTTACATTCGATAGGCATGCGGCAATTTTTTTTGAAGATGGGGTGCAGTCCGAACATTTGGCATTATGATTTCATTATGCAAATTCAGCAGACTTTTTCTTACCTTTAAAATATAATTTTCATCTATGCTGAGTCAAACTATCCAAGCCGCATTAAATACACAGGTGAAGATGGAAGCTACCTCTTCACAAGCTTATTTAGCCATGGCCTCCTGGGCCGATATTCAACCGGGGTTGACAGGTATCACCTCTTTCTTCTACAAGCAATCAGAAGAAGAAAGGGTGCACGAATTGAAATTGATTAAATATATCAACGAAAGGGGCGGATTTGCAGTGGTACCACCGTTAGAACAGCCAATTATCACCTATCAATCGGTAAAACGGGTGTTCGAAGAGTTTCTAAGGCATGAAATACAGGTTTCCAATAGCATCAACGATCTGGTACACCAAGCTTTAGAAGAAAAAGATTACGCGACGCATAACTTCCTACAATGGTACGTTTCGGAACAAATAGAGGAAGAACGTCTCGCGAGAACATTAAATGACAAATTAGAAATGATTGGCGAAGACAAAAGTGGCTTGTATTTATTTGATAGGGATATCATGTTGTACAGGACACAGTTGAGCCAAGACTAGCCAAGTTAACATTTTATATCAAGGGACCGGGTATTGTTACCTGGTCCTTTTTTATGCTGCTAACAATTAAGGCAGCATAGATAAAAATGTTCGTTGGATAAAACCCTATCTTTAATTCGAGCAACTTCCATTACTAATAATGTATAAAATGGCAATTACTAAATTCCCCCGCTTCTTACTGGTACTGATTTTTACATTAACCATTTTAAAGATGAAAGCACAAGATCATAATTTGATGGTACGTATTGCAGAAATAGAAATTTATCCTGAATATATTCAAGAATATGGCGATATCCTTCAAAAGGAAGCAGCGGCTTCCATCCAAAAAGAGCCGGGAGTCATTGCCATATTTCCAATGTTCGAAAAAAATCAACATCACCTAATTAAGATTGTGGAGATCTATGCCAATAAAGATGCCTATGAATCTCACCTCCAAACACCACACTTCCTGCATTACAAGACTGCTACTATGAAAATGGTAAAATCATTGAAACTGGTAGATATGGATGCCCTGGATACAAAAAGCATGTCACTGCTATTCAAAAAAATGGCTAATTAAAAAATTTTGCCGGGTTAAATCTTTTATCGTAATATTGCGATATGGGAACAACGAAGAGTGATTTATTTACCAAGCAGCAGAACCAAATAGCCAATATGGCAAAAGCACTGGCCCACCCGGCCCGTATCGCTATATTGCAGTACCTGGTGAAGAAAAATGCTTGCGTGTGCGGAGATTTAGTTGAAGAACTGGGGCTTGCCCAGGCAACCACATCGCAACATTTAAAGGAACTCAAAAATGCAGGGATCATCCAAGGCTCCATAGAGGGCGCCAGCGTTTGCTATTGCATCAATCCCAAAGTTTGGAGCGGGTATAAAGATATATTCTCAGGTTTCTTCAAAGATGTTAGTCTTCCCGGTACAAAATGCTGTTAGTATTTTTTTACAAAAAACCATCGCAATATTGCAATTATACGATAAATAAATAGGTATGTCTACAGATCAAGAAATCAAAGACATGGTAAAGCAGAAATACAGTGAAATTGCCTTGCAAGACAAAACGGAAAACCAGTCATCATGCTGTGGTTCCGGCTGCTGTTCTACCGAAGTATATAATATTATGAGCGACGATTACACTGCGCTGAACGGCTACAACGCTGACGCGGATCTCGGCTTGGGATGCGGCCTGCCAACTGAATTTGCAAAGATTAAAAGTGGCGATACCGTGATTGACCTTGGCAGCGGCGCGGGAAATGACTGTTTCATCGCCAGGCACGAAACTGGTGAAAGCGGCAAAGTAATAGGCATCGATTTTACCCCGGCCATGATTGAAAAAGCCCGGCAAAATACCGCGGTTCGCGGGTTCAATAACGTTGAATTCAGGTTAGGAGATATTGAGAAGATGCCCGTAACTTCAAATGCTTGCGATGTGGTGGTTAGTAATTGTGTATTGAACCTCGTTCCAAATAAAAACAATGTATTTAAAGAGATATTCCGCGTCTTAAAACCTGGTGGCCATTTTAGCATCTCGGATGTAGTTTTAGATGGCAATTTACCAGGAGGCATTCAACAAGCGGCCGAAATGTATGCTGGTTGCGTATCTGGCGCCATACAGAAACAGCGTTATTTAGAGCTGATTGCTGAAAACGGCTTTAGTAATATAAAAATTCAAAAAGAGAAAACCATCGTTATCCCGGATGATATTCTTTCAGGCTACCTTTCCTCCGAAGAGATTCATTCGTTCAAAAATACCGGTACCGGCATTTACAGCATAACGGTCTATGCAGAAAAACCGGCCACTGGTGCCGCTTGCTGCGCACCCGGTTGCTGCGACTAACTTAAAACGGAAGAAAGATTATGAGTTCGAACAACTGTGCTCCTGTAGCCGCTCCCAAACGCTTGGGTTTCCTCGACAGGTATTTAACCTTATGGATATTCCTCGCTATGGCAGCAGGTATCGCGATTGGCTACTATATGCCAGCGGTACCGGGTTATATCAACAATATGTCAACAGGAACAACCAATATTCCGCTTGCTATAGGCTTGATATTGATGATGTACCCTCCATTGGCAAAAGTCCGCTATGAAAAAATGCGCGAAGTATTCAGGAATGTGAAAATATTAGGAGCTTCCCTACTTCTAAATTGGATCATAGGGCCAATCCTCATGTTTATCCTGGCTCTAGTCTTTTTACATGATTACCCCGGGTACATGACGGGCCTGATCTTGATCGGGTTAGCACGTTGTATTGCCATGGTAATTGTTTGGAACGAGCTTGCAGGGGGCAGCAGGGAATACGCCGCGGGATTAGTTGCCTTAAATAGTATTTTCCAAGTACTGTTGTACAGCGCGTATGCCTATATATTCTTAACGATACTACCACCTTTATTCGGTATGCATGAAATGGTTATCGATATAACGATAGCAGAAATCGCGAAAAGTGTTGCTATCTACCTGGGTATACCCTTTATCGCGGGCTTAGCCAGCCGTTTCATATTCATACGTATCTACGGTGAAAAGTGGTTCAGCGAAAGGTTCATACCGTTCATTTCGCCCATTACCTTGATGGCGCTGCTCTTTACCATTTTAGTAATGTTTAGTTTAAAAGGACAATTGATCGTAGAAATACCCTTGGACGTGGTACGCATCGCGGTGCCACTCGTGATTTACTTCACGGTGATGTTTATCTTCAGTTTCTTTATTGGTAAGGCATTAGGGGCAGATTATTCTAAAAATACCGCTATTGCATTCACGGCCACCGGAAACAATTTCGAGTTGGCAATTGCAGTATCGATCGGCATTTTTGGTATTAATAGCGAACAAGCATTTGCAGGGGTTATAGGACCGCTGGTAGAAGTTCCGGCATTAATTGCGCTAGTTAACCTGGCCCTTTGGTTTAAGAAAAAATTCTACCCGGAAAAGCTCAAGGCGCCAGCGGTACAAATTCAAAAAATTCAACCTGGAAAAAGATAAGCCATGCAACTTTACCCTGAAATTATTGATTACCTGGAAAATGCAGAAAATGAAATAAACGGCATTTTACCTGGCAGGAAAAATGTACTTGATCTACTCGTTTCCTTCTTGCAAGAAAACATTAAACTAGGCTCCCCTTCCAGCTTACTGTTCATCTGCACCCATAATTCAAGGAGAAGCCACATGGCACAGTTGTTGGCCGCGGCTTCGATTGCTTACTACGGGTTGAAAGGCATTACAACTTATTCCGGGGGAACCGAGGTCACCTCCTTTAATACCAATGCTATCAAAGCCTTGAAAAATGCCGGTTTTAAAATTGAAAGCCAGGAGAAAGGTGATAACCCGGTTTACGAAGTAAGCATGGGCAACCATATCCCCATTATACGTTCAAATTCGAAGAAATTTTCGAATGCGCCGAATCCTGCCTCCGGCTTCATCGCAATTATGACTTGTTCTTCTGCCGACGAAGGCTGCCCATTAGTACCCGGTTCAGCAACCAGGATATCTATCCCTTACGATGACCCGAAGTTAGCGGATGGCACCCCGCAACAAGACCTGGTCTACATGGAGCGCTGTAAAGAAATTGCCATCGAGATGCTGTATGTTTTTTCACGTGTTAGAATCTCCTGGTAGTTAGCTTAATCAAAAAATACCGTTAATTAAAAAATTGCGGTGACCATGAGCAGGACAATAACTATTATTGGTATAGTTTTAGTTGCCGTTATATCAAACAATTTAGGCCTGGAATTGTCTATATATTAGCAAATAAATTCAATAACAGCAATAACCTTCACGCGTATATGAAACTATTCTTACTATACTGCTTTGTTTTGTTGAACTGGTTTCCCACGCATTTAGAAGAAAAATGGCAGCAGCAGTTAGCCGAAAGCTTAAAAACACTGGACCAATCAGGGGAATTGAAAACCTGGGAGCAGGAAACATTGAAATTACAGAAACTTGCCGATGCGAACCCCAAGGAATGGCTATTGCAGTATTACGCTGCCTGGAGTAATATTCAAATGGCTTTCCAAGCCCCATCAACAGAGGCTTCGAAATTTTGCCAAACTGCCGAAGGCTACGTCGAAAATGCGCTTCAATTGCAACCATCCAATACGGAAACCTTAGTCCTGAAAGCATATTACCTCTCTGCCAAAATTAAAGTGGATCCAGCTACGGCTGTCGTAAACGGCCCAAGTAGCCAGAAATGGGCAGAAAAGGCTATCGAAGCCGATACTAATAATCCCCGGGCCTACCTGGTGAAAGCCTTGGTCGTTTACCATACGCCGGGTATTTTCGGTGGAGGAAAAAAGAAGGCGTTGGAGATATTTAATACGGCACAAGCGAAATTTAAAACATTTGTCCCATCATCTGATATTGCGCCGCGCTGGGGACAAAAAATACTGGATGTATCGATGAAGGAATATCAATAGAAATACTCGTAAACTTGTTGCCTAATCTGCCGGGCAAATTCTAGGAAACTTGGTTCATCAACCTCCCCGGGATAGGTCATTAAATGCATCGGGATTTCTTCTCCCCCTTTAACATAAGAAGGTTGATGGTAATCGAAAGGCGCCAGGTGAAAACCCAGTTTTTTATAAAAGGTGATACGTTTTCGTGCAACTTCATCATACGGCTTCTCTACTTCCAGCACGATCGTACCTTTCAACATCGCCATTAATAAAGTCATAACACGGTTACCGTAACCATAAGCTCTTAGCCTTCTATCTACCGCCAGGTGCTCGATATAAGCCCAATTCTCCCATTGCCAATACACAACGAAACCAACCATCAATTTAGCATCATTAAAAATAGCTAATTCCATACCGGGGACATTATTCAACATTTTGGGTAACATATCAAATATTCTCCTCTCATGTATTGGAAAAGCTTCTTCATAAATTCTCTTTACTTCCAGCAATTGTTTATCGTCGGGATCTTTCAACAGGATGATTTGCATATGAATGGAATATAATTTGTAAAAATAAATTTGACTCCGGTTAAAATTAAAGAAAACCACGCAGATGCGTGGTTCCAATAATATCATTGCCAAGAAGGTAGCATGTGATAAACTTGGCAATTTTGACTTGTGAGGTCGTTCCCAATTGCTATAACTATACAGTTTTTAAACTATCAGAAATAGAACTGGCATCACTTCGGCACAATATTTATACCATTTTATATATGTAATTCTTATTGTTTATAATCAACCATTTAACTATATTTATCATGTTCGTAAATGAACAAATCTGTCCGTTTACGAACGAGTCCTAACTAGCAAGGATGGTAAAATTCCCCGCTTCCAGCAAACATTTTGCTAGTATTACAGTTATAAATAATAAAGCACGGAGAAACCCAAAACAATGAAAGATCAACATATGCACCCAACAGGTAAGGACCAAGAAGAGATGCAACATGAGCATGCCCATCATCATCCGCCTGGAGATCATGCTAAGAAAACAGGTCAAGAACATAACATGAATGCGCATGGTATGGAGATGCATCATCAAAGCCCCGCGCATCACGAGATGATGATTAAAGATTTCCAGAAACGCTTTTTTATCGCGCTAGCGCTTACCATACCAATCTTCATCCTTTCCCCGATGATACAAGAATGGTTTAACTTTTCAATACATATTCCCAATAGCCAATACCTGTTGCTCGGATTAGCTACGGTTGTTTTCCTGTACGGCGGTTGGCCATTTTTGTCCGGCTGGATCCAGGAAATGAAAAGTAAAAATCCCGGCATGATGACCTTGATCGGTTTTGCCATAACGGTGGCCTATCTTTATAGCTCTGCCACGGTATTCGGTTTAAGCGGGAAAGATTTTTATTGGGAACTAGCTACCTTAATTTTAATCATGTTATTAGGTCACTGGATCGAAATGCGCTCGATCCTGGGCGCCTCCAACGACCTGCAATCGCTAGTGTCGCTAATGCCCTCCACGGCTCATGTTATACGTGATGGCAAAGAAATGGACATGCCGGCGGCGCAATTGGAGAAAGATCAGGTAATCGTAATAAAACCGGGGGAAAAGATCGCTGCCGATGGTATCATAACAGATGGCAACTCCAATATTGATGAATCAATGTTGACAGGTGAATCAACACCTGTTGCCAGGAAGTTAGGCGATAAAGTAATAGCAGGTTCATTAAACGGGAACGGTGTCATCCAGGTGAAAGTTAGCCATACAAATGCAGATAATTACCTGTCGCAAGTGGTGAAATTGGTACAAGGGGCGCAACAGGCAAAGTCGAAGACGCAACTATTGGCAGATACCGCCGCCAAATGGCTTACGATTATTGCCCTGACCAGCGGTTTAATTACATTTTTCGCCTGGTGGCTTTCGGGCGCTGAACTTTCGTATGCTATTGAACGAATGGTCACTGTCATCATCACCTGTTGCCCGCATGCCCTTGGCCTGGCTATACCCTTGGTGGTAGCACGATCTACAGCTATAGCTGCACAGAACGGGTTGCTGATAAAAAATAGGACAGCCTTTGAAAATGCCCGGAAAATCAACATCATGGTATTCGATAAAACAGGAACTATTACCGTGGGCAAATTCGAGGTGAACAGGGTACAATCGATCCATCCCGACTACAGCCACGATGATATCCTCAGCATAGCGGCAGCATTGGAGCAAGGTTCCGAACATCCTATCGGCCAGGGAATCATGGAAAAAGTAAAGGAACTTTCCTTGGAAGTGCCGAATGCAACGGGTGCACACGCGATAACCGGTAAAGGTATCAGCGGGCAAGTAAACGGAAAAGAAATTACGGTGGGGAGTCCTTCCTTTGCGAAGCAGTTCATTGCACAGCTACCCGCGAATCCCGATGCAGGCGAAACGCTGGTATTCGTAATTGCCGGTGATCGCATAATTGGATATATCGGCTTATCTGATAGTATCCGCCCAACCGCGACGGGCGCCATCAAAACGCTGCGTGAACAGCATATTAAAACCGTATTGTTAACCGGCGATAATAAGGCCGTGGCAGCCAGTGTCAGTAAAGCGGTTGGGATCGATAAATATATTGCGGAAGTATTGCCCCATGAAAAGCAAAAGACCATACAGAAACTCCAGCAAACACCTGCTTTCGTTGCCATGACCGGCGATGGCGTCAACGATGCGCCCGCCTTGGCGCAAGCCGATATCGGGATTGCAGTAGGTTCAGGCAGCGACGTAGCAGCGGAAACAGCCGATATAATACTGGTCAACAGCGACCCGGAAGACATCGTTAACCTGGTCTTGTTTGGCAAGGCTACTTATAGGAAAATGATACAAAATTTAGCTTGGGCTACCGGTTACAATATTGTAACGATCCCTTTAGCCGCGGGAGTTTTATATAAGCAGGGAATCATCATGAGCCCGGCTATAGGGGCTGTATTAATGAGTATCAGCACGATTATAGTGGCGATTAATGCAGGTTTATTACATTTAAAGAAGAATCCAGGCCAAGATTCGCCACCCGTAAAGACTTCAGCGAAATAGTTAATTTTAACTATTCTTTAAGATTTATGCGTAAAATACTTGTGAATACGGATTTAAGTTTCTAAATTAGGAGTAATTGATCTGTTCCTATGAAAAGACTTATTTCTTTACTCGTAATGCGCGTATACGAAATAAAGAATTACTTTAACCAATACATCCTAGAAAACCTAAGTAGTTAAGCAATTAAAACTTGGGATCCCTTGTTTATTGCAAGTACATTGTAATAAGCAACTGAACAGTAAAAATTTGAGAAACCCAACTTCTTTTTTGGGCAACCAAAAATGGCCTTCATAATTTATTAGGGTCGGCTCCGGGCGGAGCCGACCCTATTTTTATTTTTCGATTATTGAAAATCGCTTTTCTTGATATTTAAAGTAGTGGTATGCTTCAAGTTTGACTCCTTAAAATCCCAAAATTTCTCCTTAAAACCTTCCACCAGGTAAGACAACACCTCATCATAATCCGTCGCGGGTGGAACATCCACGGATACATAGCCGTCAACATGGCTGGCTTCCCAATCACAACCCAAAGCCACGAGATCTTCACCGATCTTATTAGTGAGTTCCGGTTTAAAGATCATCAAATGAACCGTACTATGACCGGAAGCTTGGATAATTTCACGGCAAACCAGGTAACCGTTTTCATCAAGTGTAGCTGCAACCAAGTCTCCCCAGGAAACACCATCAGCCATGAACGGGATATTGCAAACCACGTAATTCCCTTCGTACACTTCCGCCCATACCTGCTCCCGTTGCAAGTTTCCATGATCATCAGTAAATTCGAGCAAGATTCTTACATCTTCTTCAGAACCTTGTATAGCTTCGTTCTCTTGCATGATTGTATTTTATACTAACAAAGCTACGAAAAACGTGCAGACGCTAAAAATATCCAACAAGGTAATTTCCAGGTAGATAAATTACATGAACGGAAGCCATAGTATTGGTTTCCAGCGTTTTGTTAACAACATTAACAAAAGGCGATGAACGTTGTTATTAAATTTGAATGTAACTTTGTAGCAGCGTTTTAAAATTAAACCGGAAAACGCGGCAGGTAAAGAGTCTAACTAAACTGAATCAAGCTTTCGAGAGAGATAAATTAATGCTAAGAGAAAGGAAAAAATTCTAATTACAATGTTATTCAAGCTCTTCTTTCATTGCAACTTTACCTAAATTCCCCGGTGAGAAAATACTTAATCGAATACACGAAATGAAGCAACATTTTTCATGGATGATTGCAGCAGGCATGATCATATTAGGTGCTTGCCAGAAATCCGTAGACAACCCTTCTCAAGAGGACCCAAAAATCATTATTAACAAGGACGCAGCTAGCCTTCAAAAACGCGTGAGCAAAGACGGCACCGGTGTGATCACGATGAACACCTCCGAAAATGGCCGTAAAGCATCAGCTTTCGCAAAATCTACCGAAGATACCGCGCAAAGCAACCAGTACCCGCTGGAGCTGATCGCGGAAGTAGCCCCACCCTCTTACCAAGGTATGGATTTGAGAGCTACCAACGTAGATATTGAAGGAAATTATGCCTACGTAGGTTACAACCGCGAAGGCGCGACCTACCTGGGCGGTGTGAGCGTATTTGATATCAGTGATGTGCAACAGCCCAAGTTGATTGCAGAGGCAATCTTTCCCAGCACAGATATCAGCTCCGTAAAATTCTACCAAGGAAAATTATATGTTTCAGGCGCAACGAACCTGGATAAAGATACTAGCTTTAACTCCCCCGCAGTTGTGGGCTATGTAACGATCTCCAACGGTATCCCAACAGGAGATTTCAAATTGTTTGATGTGCCCGGTCAAGTAGCCACCGATATCGCGATCGCCAACAACAAGTTGTATGTTGCCAGCGGTAGTAACGGCGGCTTGAGCATTCTAAACCTGTCTTCCTTTGATGGGGAAGCCTATGTAAGTAGCGAAGACTTAAGAGCAGTTACGGTCATGACCAACAAGATCGCTGTTCTAAGCGGAACAAAAGGTATCACCACCTTTACCAGCGCTGCCGAGTTAATCAGGAACATAACCATGCCAGTTGATATTGCGGAAACCCAAAGGAACATTGATTCTTACGGCGACTACCTCCTGGTTGCTGCCGGAAAGAACGGGGTGCAATATTATAATTCCAACTCGGGCGAAAAAACAGGCCAATTGGACCTCCCAACCGATTTGCCTTCTGACATTGATCCTGAAGATGTTGTAACCAACGGGGTTTCTAACAACGAGGGATTGTTTTTCGCGGCCAATGGCGCAGCAGGTCTTTACCTGACTAAGCCAACAAGCGATAATGCTTTGGAACTTTTAGGATCCCTGGATCTTAACGGCTCCGCGAATTACATCAAATCTTCCGGCAACTACATTTTTGTTGCCAATGGTAAAGGTGGTTTAAAAATCATTAAGTTTACGGAACCTAACAAGGTTACTAATAGCTGTGGTAATAATTACCCCGCTTATACCGGGAGTAGCTGGCTGAATGTAAACTCTAATGATAAATTGTATTACAGCGGCTCAGCAGCATTACAAGGCGTGAATGTAAACGATGTGTTATATTTCTGCGGTTCTATGACCGTGCAAAATCAATTCAACATCAATAGCAACGGGGTATTTGATATCCATGGTTCATTCGCCTTCGGTAAATATAGAGGCAATACCACGATGCAAGTTAACGGTACCTGGAATATTGAAGGTAGCGTGGTGATCTACGGTGATTTAAACTTGAACAGCGGCGCAACCATGAATTTTTTAGGTAGCGGTTCTTCTATTACCATATACGGTAAGGTTACTAAGAATAACGGTGTAACTATTAACGGTACGTTCACGGACACTGAAAATAAACTGAAGTAAGAGATTGAGTGATTAGCGTAGAGATCCCGGTTCGAGCTCGATGCCCGGATCGGGATTAATATTTTTCACGGTTTACTAGGGGTTAATAGATTTCAGGGTATCAGAGTTCGAGCAGGTCCAACATTTTCCCGTTAACATCTTCATTGGGTTCTACTTGTGAAGCTGTTTGAAGTAGCTGCCAAGTACCTTCTTGCCAGTGAGATTTACCCCAGGATTCCAATACTTTTACCGCGTTATTCCTGTTCCTGATTACCGGGCTGCGCGTTGCCGCTTCCACGAATTCATAACCGTAGCCGGGGAATTCGCCTAGTTTCAACAAGAGACAATCCAGGCACCTGTGCATCGTGAATGCCTTATTGAAACCAAGTTCTTTAGCCGCACCGATCGCGATTTCTTGAAGCGGTATATGTAATTTGGCAAAAGATAACAATTCCGGTAAACGCTCCAAGGTCATACGCTTCATCATCAGGTACCAACTGGTTTCATCAGTGGGATTTTGCTGTAGCCGCTCCCAGCACCAAGCCTCGATATTTATATCCAGGGCATCCGAAACTTTAGCAACTTCCCATACTTGCTGCGTATTAAGATCAGACATCACCATCGACAAAATATGTTTCCAATGGGGGCTAGCCAAGATCTGGTGGATATCAAACAGTAAATCTGATCTCAAATCCTCGCTCCAACCGTAATCAATCCTGGCATCCCAATTGGCTTTGGGATCCTGAAGAAAAGTAGATAACTGTTGTAATAATATGTATTGGTGTAAAGTATTCGCTTTATGTAATAGATGGCTGATGTATCGTTGTATTACTACGGGACCATCATCGTATTCATCAATCCCTTCCATCGGGCCGGGGTTAATCAATGCCTGGATGATTTCCCCAGCAGCATCAAGCATTTCCTCATCGATATCCTTGGCTAATAAAGCTGTTCTCAAGTTCCCGGCAACCGCGCAAGGATAAGCCAAATATTCGTTCATGACCGTATTACGGAAACCCTCCACCATTAGCCAAGACTTGATATCTTCATCCTTGGTATCTAACAATCTCCTAACGATATGAATCCTTCCCCAACCGTGCACTTTTTTGCCCAATCTCCATAATGTACCTTCCGGGTTATCCGACATTTGTACAATGGCTACAACTGCAAAAAGAGTAAACTCGTCATGGGCGCCCAGGATACAGATATTTTCCATATCCTCCTTATCGCGGATGAGGCCCAGCAAGGCCATACCGAACTTTACGGCGCCGCGGTCAGGAGCATGGAAAGCCAGCCAACGCGCAAAAGCATGCAAGTAAGGGCGAACTTTGACGCTAAGGTTCAAGATATGCTCAATCGTGGTGTCCAGGTAGTGCAACACGTCATCTTTCATCAAGATCCCGTATAATGCAATGCGGTCATCGAGCCCGTTATTATCGGCAATTGCTTTAACCAGTTCAGCTATTTGCACAGCCTTTTGGGTGATTTCAGCGGGGTTAGCATGGAAAGTCAAAACACCGTCCCTGGCTCCTGCCGCCCATTGTAATTGATTCCCATCGGCAATATGGATGCGATCTTCGTCAGGTAAAGGTAATTCCTGCACGATGGGTTGATCATTTTCATCCAGGTTAGCTTTCAATATTTCAAAAATTGCAGGACGTTGCTCCCAAGGGAGCACGGGTTGGTCAGTATCTGTTGACTTCTGTTCCTGGTTATTTTTAAACATTGAAATTATACTCATAATCGGGATGCAATTGTCTTTTACCTCTGAACTTATAAAACGGGGTGCGAAAATAATATATTCATCCATGTGTAACAAAGGATTACATAATTCTTTATAATAAAAATTTATTTATCCACTTTTCTCAATTTTGCACTATTTTCTTCAATATATTTTTGCTAAATAAGGCGTTGATCTTTCACCTTAACCAATACGGTTATTATAACCGTAATTCGAGTTGCCACCAATGTGACCCAGGGCATTACATGGCCGTAAAATCTTTAACAGGCAAGGGTTTTAATTTGAAAGGGTAATGAAATATGGAATTGAGGTGCGAAAATTTGAGCCTATTCTAAAAATCGTTTAGTTTTCATAGTACGTGAACCAAGAAAGATATGCCTTCCATACTTCGATACTAAAATTAATAAAGTAAAGCTAATAATAAACTTATATCGATTCTTGTAATAGGAATTGCCGGTTATATCAATTTTTCAAAATACAAAGTATCAGATTCATAATTTAAACAAGTTGAATTGCTTAAGAAATAATGATGGATGTATAAAATTGAAAAATCCCGGCGTTTTTTGAGCGGAATAAATTATTTTGCCGGACACATTCTACCTCGGAAATGAAAAAGAACATCATTTTAGCAAGTACATCAACGGTATTTGGCCAACCTTACTTGTCATATTTAAAAGAAGAGTTGGAAATACTATTTGCTGATGCCAAGGAAATAATATTCATTCCTTATGCCAGGCCAGGCGGGATCAGCCATGATGATTATACTGCCAAAGCTGCCGCATTCTTTAAAGAAATTAGAGTGGCAGTAAAAGGTTTACATAATTTCGATGATCCCATCAGTGCTTTACAAAATTGTCAAGGTATTTTTACCGGTGGCGGTAATACTTTCTTGCTGGTTAAACAATTACACGAATTAAACATACTCCCCACCTTGAGATCGGTTGTAGACAACGGCGTTCCCTACCTGGGTACCAGCGCGGGCAGCAACCTCGGCGGCATGACCATGCAAACAACGAACGATATGCCGATCGTTTATCCTCCCAGCTTCGAGACTGCCGGGTGGGTACCTTTTAATCTGAATCCACATTACCTTGACCCCATCCCGGGAACGACACATATGGGGGAAACCAGGGAAACGCGCATCGCGGAATTTCATACACAAAACAGCATACCGGTAGTGGGTCTTAGGGAAGGCAGCTGGGTGAGGGTAACAGATCATAAAATTAAATTAGGCGGCCCTTTGACAGCGAGGATATTCGAGCAAGGAAAACAACCCTATGAGCTATCGCCCGGCGCTAGCATAGAGTTTGCTTAGCCTGTATTTAAGATAAGGCGCCGGCCATATTGTATGTCATTTCCTACCTTTGTTCTACAAGATGACAGCACCGGAATTAAAAAAATTCACCAGGAAAATCATCCATATTGATATGGATGCATTTTATGCATCGGTAGAACAAAGGGATCACCCGGCATACCGGGGGAAAGCTATAGCTGTTGGCGGCTCTCCTACCGGCCGTGGCGTAGTGGCAACAGCTAGTTACGAAGCCCGTAAATTCGGTGTAAGATCTGCCATGTCATCGAGCAAGGCATTGCAACTTTGCCCACACATCATCTTTGTATCTCCCAGGTTTGCCGTGTACAGGGAAGTTTCTCAACATACGAGGGAGATTTTCCACCGCTATACCGATCTTATCGAGCCCTTATCATTAGATGAAGCTTACCTGGATGTAACAGAAGATAAACTGGGTATTGGTTCCGCGATAGATATCGCCAAATTAATTAAGGAATCCATTTACAACGAGTTACAACTTACCGCGTCCGCCGGGGTTTCTATCAATAAATTTGTTGCCAAGGTAGCCTCGGATATGAATAAACCGAACGGCTTAACATTCATCGGCCCATCCGGCATCACGAAATTTATGGAAGAATTGCCTGTCGAAAAATTTCACGGCGTCGGAAAAGTCACCGCTGAAAAGATGCGCCGGATGCATTTGTTTACCGGCGCAGATCTTAAAAAATTATCGGAAAAAGAACTTGTATCCTACTTCGGTAAAGTGGGACATTTTTATTACAAGATTGTCAGGGGCATCGATGACCGGCCGGTTGAACCCAACAGGGAAACGAAATCCGTGGGCGCTGAAGATACATTTAGTAAAGATCTCGATACCTTGCCGGAAATGGAAATTGAACTGGATAAACTGGCGCAGGTAGTTTCGGGCAGATTGCAGAAACATCAATTAAGCGGCAGAACCATCACGGTCAAAGTGAAGTTTAGTGACTTCAAGCAAATCACGCGGAGCCAATCCTTTATATCCCCCGTTCAAGATGCGAATAGCCTGGCAAATATCGCCAAACAAATACTGGCTAAAATTGATTTAGAAGCGCAACAAGTCCGCCTGCTGGGCATTACAGTTTCCAACTTCAATCTACCCGGAACCGGGGAACAATTGAGCCTATTCTAGTTAAATTGAATAACTTTGCCCTCAGAATTAAAGATTATGACAGCAGGACGATTTTTTACGGTTGCCATGTTCAACGAGCAGTACAAGGAAGAAATGTTGGCCGCCATCGCGGTGTATGAACAAATGCTGGCAGCCGGTTTCCAAGAATATGCAAACGCTAAGTTCGAGATAAAATTTACGGGTGATGATTTGCAAAAGATCATCGGCATCAAGGATTTCCTAATCGGTAATTACGGGTTCGAGATGGATAGTCCACAGCAAGATGGTAACCTGTTTTCGGTAAGCGGGCAAGCAGAAGAGTTCCCGGTAGATAAAGAAAACCTGGCGTACTGGGCCATCGATCTTTTCTGTACCGGCTTTGATTATGATTGCAAGTTTGACGGTTATGCCTTGCTCAATGATTTGAATGCGGAGCAGCATTTTCCCACGATGGATAAAAACAGCGCCGGATATTACGTGGATCAGGCCATGACAGCTTACAGAAGGGGTAATTACGGGTACACGATCATACATTTAAGCAGCGCCATCAGGATACAAGCAGATGATGCAAATACCTGGTATGCCAGGGCCATAGCCAAGGAAGCCATAAGAATGTGGTATCCCGCCAGGCTCGATTATGATCAAGCCATAATGCTGAATCCCGGCTTCGTGGATGCGTATATCAACAGGGCAGCCAATAAAGACGAGCAAGGTGAATTTGAAAGTGCCATCGAGGACTATAACACGGCCATCAGCTTGGCTCCCGGGGATGATACCGCTTATTACAACCGTGGTAATTCAAAGTATGTATTAGGCGACCCGGCCGGAGCCTTAGAAGACTGGCAAACGGCACTTTCATTAGGTTCCAAGCACGCGAGGGCAAGGATTGATGAATATTTAAACCGATCGTAGATACGGGCCTAATTTAAAACAGTTGGCGCCGTAAAATTAAGTATGTGCTTGTTTGGCTTCAGCAATAAAATAATGACAACGATCCCCAGTATGATGGCGAGCGCCAGCTCTAATTGAATAGACAAATTGTTGCTACCGATAAGGCTGGTAGAATGTGTTTTTAAATTTTGTCCCTCCCCTATTTGGAGGCGGCTTAAATCCTGTAAAGTAGACTGCAATGCGGTCAGTTCTTGTTGCTTTCCCTGTGCATCGGCCCGGTAAAAGTCATTTAACTGGGATTTGAATTGCAGCCAGTAGCGTTGTTCTTCCGCAGTCAGGTAAGTTGTTTCATAATCGCGTATAATGGCTTGGATACGATCGCGGTGTTGCTGCAATTTTTCCGTATTGGACGAAGTTGTTGCCAATATCTCCTGTTCGTATAAATTATGAGAGATCTGGTGCAAGTATGTGGCAGGCAAGAGGCGATCCGCATAAATTGATTGTATAGAGCGATCTAACTTGGAATTACTAAGCTTTTCGAACACGTTTACAAGGATCAAGATCACCATAATACCCACGAGGACGCAAGCAATAGTGTAACGTGTTGGCCATGTGATTTTTTTTATCATAAACGGGAAATTTAGGTACGCCAACTTTAAAGATACGGCTTTTTGGCAGTATTCCCCGAAATAAGGGTTTGGTAAGATTCTTGCGGCAAATTTCCAGGTCAACGACCGGTTGAAGATCAATAAATTTTTAATCCTTCATAAAAGAAATTGAATATGGAACAAGCCTGGACGGACATTTGCTCGATGGCAAGGGAACAGCTATTAAAAATTGATGGGGATAGGTTCGATAGTTTCATCAGTCTTTTACATGAACCGGTACATGGTAAATACTGGTATTTACACCTCTCCTGGGAGGAAGCCGAAGTTAAATGGCATCTCAACGAATGGGATGCAGACGCCGAAGCGCTTTTATATAATGATCCTGCTGAAAAATGGAAAAGGCGCGGCATGCCAATGTACCCGCAAGTGCAGCAACACTATGGCACTTGGCCCATTAAAGAATTGGATATATTGTTTTTGCTGATTGAGAAGATACATGCTAATCCCATTGTTAACTCCAAGGAAATGATCGCGGTGAATGCGAGCCAGGAAACATTGTCTATCGGCGTTTCAGAATCAAGCTGTAGTTACACCTGGCATATTTTACCACCGTCCTGGATATCGCTGGGCAATGTAGTATCACATTTACATACCCTGAAATCCAGCATACAGTATTAAACTTATTCGAGCCCCTTATGGAAACAGCCTGTACAACTGCGCTTCCGGAAAATACCATTCCGGCGTATTCAGCGGTTTACCGGGACGGATAACATACCAGGGATGTACCGAGCCGTAATGTTGCAGGATATGGATATCCTGGGCAGGCATAAAACTTTGAGCCAACAAGCAAACACGGTTCCCGCGGCTATCTTCAGCAACATCGACTACCACCACGGCATGACCGGGTGAGCCGGCATCAATCAATGCATCTCCCGGTCGGACCGGGGCATTGGCAGGCAATTTTTGAGCTTGCCGGCTTAAGCTGATCGTACCTGCATAGATAAAAACCGTTTCCATGAATTGATCGAAAACGGTCCTACTTTCAGCGGCAGCAGCCGTTTTGCTTTTCATTAAGCGGTTATTTTTCAGCAGGTAACGGAATCCCTTGATCCATTCTGTATACTCCATCCAAGTACCATCGGTAGCGAGGAAACGTAAAGCTTTAAAATTCTTGTTGCCGTAGGCATATTCGGCATGTAAACGTATTACGGCATCAGCACATTGTTGCAAATCTTTATGACCGACGGGAATATCCAGCACGGCGTACTGTGCAGATTGATTCACCTTAGGGTGACCATTATACAGGTAAACAGTTTTAGAAGATTTCAATGATACATGCCGGAAATAATTGTACCAACCCGAATCACCCGGCCCAGTAGTTCGATGGAAACCTGCGGGGGCAGCGATATCATTAATATGCAGCACCGGCTTGTTGGCGAGATGGGTATGCTCCATCTTTGAAGCCTTGGTAAAATTCAATGCCAACAGGGCGCACAAGGCTGTAATCCCGATAACCAGGAATAACATGGATAGCTTCATGAAAGACATTTCTTCAAAGGATGCGGGATTTTCAAAATTCCATAAATGTAAATAATAAAGTTGATAGGAATACACACTTACGCCGCGTTCATGTCATAGTATTTTTCTGATTGGCCGGGATCAAATGTTGAAGAGTGACGCAACGGCGGCACAATAAAGAACAAATGATGACTACATAAAAACCAACTCATATTATAAATACCCTGTAAAATAAGATAGCAGGTGATTGTAAACGATCCACCTGCCTTATTGGAGCCATTAATTTGTGATAGCAGTAGCCTGGGGTGGATTTGGCTTGTGGCTTCTTGCAGCTTTCCGTCCTTTCAGGAAAAAGAAGAGGTGCAAAAATAACATGACTCCCAGGTAGATACTGAAATATCCGATTTTAACACTCAGAGCTTCAACCGTGGTAGAATACGGCAACTTCGAACAGCTCTACCGGGGTTCCAACCATGTAAGTTCAAGGCCACGATGCCCAGGTTGACCAGGTAGAAACCGGTTAGCAGCAATTTATTAACCGCGCGGGCGAGCTCATCATGACCCAGGAATAAAGGCTTGATAAAATGCCAACCGTTGGAATAACAGGCTTTCCCGACCCGCACGGTGATGAAACAACTAATAGTTAGGTAAATGGTATAAGCAATTATATTCATTGCATTATTTCGTTGTTGTTCGCACAAATGTAATCACAAAAATTGAACTTTCAAAATATTCTGAAATTTCAATTAAATAAAAAATGAGCATTATAGAAATGCTCACTTTTTATTGTTATTAAGAATGCTGTTAGCTGGAGTTTAGCTTAATGCTCATCGGCGCTTGGGCCGTAACTTCCGGGGATCGGGATATCCAGCAAGCGCAGGTACATACCCAGTTGCGCCCTGTGGTGGATAATTTGGCTCATGCTCATGCGGATGACGTCGGCCTTGGAAGATTCGCTCAGAATAGTCTCCCCGTTCCTGAGCGTCCAGGTTTTTTCCAGCAGTTCGGGGCTTGCTTTCGCGAGGGCATCCTTACCATCTTGCAGGGATTTCTCGAAAAACTCCATCAGCTCGTTGTTGGAAGCGAAAGATTTGGGTACGTATGGAGTGGTAGCGAAATCTAAACCATCCGTTTCCACGGCCATTTTTACCCAGCCGGGAAGCTCGGCAACGTGACCGGCGAGTTGTTCCATCGTCATGTTCTTAGCATGCGGTTTCCAGCTAGCTTTTTCAACGGGTACCCTGGATAGCATTTTGCGGGTTGTCTGGGCTTCATTCTCTAATTCTTTTTGGAAAAGTTCAATGATATTCATGATGTTTCAGTTTTGTAATACAAAGAAAAAACAAGGAAATGACAACTGTATGTCAGCAGTGATTTGCCGGTTAAAAATAATTTTAAAATGGACACCATTAAAATACCGGGGCTGTCCCCGGCAAAAAACATTATAAAAAATCACCTTGTTTGGTTAATGAATTGTTAACAGACTTAAACCCTACTTGTTAGCAAATAAAACGTTTCAACATCTATCGTGTACTATCCCGTACAATATTGAATCACGTAAAGACTTCTCTACTAAAGAATTACCAACTATTTGTGAAAATTTAATACGCATTATAAGCGGGGAATTTACATGTTACAACACCTTGATTACATGTTATAATGATGTAAAGCGGTCAATGAATGCGGGTCGGTTAACAAACTATTATTAGCCCTATTTAAAAGCTTAAGGGGAATGCTTAAATTGTAATTAGAGAAAATTACACGCCATTTAGAGACGATTGTTTGTAGTGTTTAATATGAAACCGAGTATAATCTATGATAACCGAGAAAAACAACCACCCTACACATATGATCCATCCTGATGAACAATCGGTGATCATGGCCTGGCACATATTCCGCACGGCCCACCTGTTTGGCACCCAACAACCGGAGCTTTGGGAACTACCGGAGCAACCCTTTACCGAAATGACCCTGGCACAATTAGTACAAGAAATCAAATCATTAGAACACGGGATCAACAATGCTTTAAAGACCTTGCCCTTACTGAAGCAACGCGATCTACCTAGTGACACTTTAAAAGCGTACATCCTGGTATTACAGAAAATATACGGGGAAGCATTCCGGGCGCTCTTGCAAAAAAAGCCGCCGGCTTTGTCATAAAAAATATCTTTACTATATTCGTTTCCCAAAATCAATTGACTCCGTAGCTCAGTTGGTAGAGCAGCTGACTCTTAATCAGCGGGTCTAGGGTTCGAGTCCCTACGGGGTCACTTAAGCTTCTACGAAATGTGGAGGCTTCTTTTTTTCAAACGGAAATCCATTTGGATAAAATAAAGCTTCCTACAATTTTAGCCCGGATGCCACCTATTTCAATCTTTTGTAACTTAAATTTATTAAATGAAAGACTTTGACTGGACCTCGTTTACGAAGCGCATTGCTATTAAGTCTACACTCGCTGAAATTTACGATGCATGGACTATTGCCGCCAAGCTTGAGAAATGGTTTTTAGAACATGTGGTCTTTCACGATACCGCCGGCAAACCGCTTAAAAACACGCAACCCGCGGAAAGCGGGACTCGATATGATTGGTATTGGTACCTTGAAGCAACACCTATGCACGGAATAATGCTCCATGCAAATGGAAAAGATTTCCTTCAATTTACTTTCGAGGGATCCAGTTCTGTTGATGTTAAACTAGGTACGCTGGATGAGTATGTTATCGTGGAACTCCGCCATTATAATATCCCGCAAGATGATAATTCAAAACAGCATATTCGCTTGGGCTGCTCCAATGGCTGGGCCTTTTATTTGCATAATTTAAAATCCGTTTATGAAGGCGGGATTGACCTCCGCAATAAAGATTCGAAGCTCGGGGTTATGATTAACAACTAAAATATTTGATATAGAAATTATTAACATCAACTATTTATATCCAGAGAACAAGTTCCCGCTAGTTAATAACGATCGCATCTTCAGTCATGAGCCCAAACTTTATTATTGATCTCATTAATCCAGGGATTTAATACTAAGCTTAGAATTAAAGTTACCAGGCATAAAAAATAGGCAAAAACCAGATTTTTTGCCTATTTTTTATGCCAAACTATAGACTTAATCCATATGAAGGCAGTAAGAATGATGAAACACACCTTAGTTATATTGGGCCTATGTTTGCCGATCGGCAATCTTTTCGCCCAGCAAGCAAAAAACTGGAAACCCAAAGGAGATAAGATCCAATCATCCTGGGTAACACAGGTTGATCCTAACAACCCACTTCCCGAATATCCCCGCCCGCAATTGGTAAGGGAAAATTGGCAGAACTTGAATGGCTTATGGGAATACGCGATTACTCCCGGTAAATTAAGCGCGCTCCCTGGGGGCTACGAAGGACAGCTATTAGTACCTTTCGCTGTCGAATCATCGCTTTCCGGTGTCGGGCGTACAGTTGGTAAAGACAGTTCCCTCTGGTATCGCAGGACGATTACGGTTGATAAAAAACTCCGAAAACAAAAAATACTGTTACATTTCGGCGCTGTCGACTGGCAATGCGAGGTGTATGTGAATGGTCAAAAAGCAGGTTCACACGAAGGTGGTTATGATCCGTTTTTCATTGATATTACCGCTTACTTGGCTAAAGGCGCAAAACAGGAAATAGTGGTCGGCGTATGGGATCCTACCAATGAAGGTCCACAGCCCAATGGCAAGCAGGTAGTCAATCCTAACGGGATATGGTATACGCCCGTTACAGGAATTTGGCAAACCGTATGGCTGGAAGCTGTTCCGCAAACTTATATCGTTGCAACAAAGCAAACACCGGATGTTGATCAAGGACGACTAATAGTTAAAACTACCGTGGAATCAGCTAAAGAAGGTGATCAATTACAGGTTTCTGCTTGGAAAGGACAGGAGAAAATTGCCGAGGAAACTGCTTCCGTAGGCGCTGACATATCCTTGGCCATCAACAATGCCGAACAATGGTCGCCCTCCAACCCCTTCCTTTACGATCTAAAGGTTTCAGTACTGCGCAAAGGTAAGGTGATCGACGAGGTATCTTCTTACTTTGCCATGCGTAAAATATCCATGGGTAAAGATGCAAAGGGCGTTCAGCGCATGTTGCTCAACAATAAATTTCTATTCCAGTATGGCCCCTTAGATCAAGGCTGGTGGCCCGACGGCTTATATACCGCACCAACTGACGACGCCTTGCGTTTTGATGTGGAAAAAACCAAGGAAATGGGTTTTAATATGATCCGTAAGCACATCAAGGTAGAACCGGCACGTTGGTATTATTACTGCGACAGTATCGGGATAATGGTATGGCAAGACATGCCAAGCGGCGACTTGGGCGGCAATCACTGGGATATGCGGCCGGGTATTACTTCTGGCAAACAGCATGACAAAAACCGGTCGGCAGCATCAGAAGCGATTTACCGCAAAGAATGGAAAGCCATCATGGATGCACTGCATAACTTTCCGAGCATCGTAGTATGGGTACCTTTCAATGAAGCCTGGGGACAATTTAAAACCGTGGAAATTACCGAATGGACGATGAAATATGATCCTTCCCGCCTCGTAAACAGCGCTAGCGGGGGCAACTTCTTCGCAACCGGGCATATTCTCGATATCCACAATTACCCGGATGCCGTGATGCCTAGACCAGGATTGTTTGGCAAAGATCGGATCGTGGTCTTGGGAGAATTCGGAGGACTAGGTTTGCCCTTAGAAGGACATACATGGCAAGAAAAAAACAACTGGGGTTACCAAAGTTTTAAAAATGCCGGCGAATTGAAAAAACGCTACAAGGGCCTGGTGAGCGATTTGGCAAGGCTCATTCCATTGGGACTTTCAGCCGCCGTTTACACGCAAACAACCGATGTTGAAGTTGAAACCAACGGTTTGATGACTTATGACAGGAAGATCGTGAAGATGCCGGAAGCTGAATTACACCAATGGCACCAACAGTTGTATCAAATCAAGGTTGATTAAACTTAAAAATTATTATAAAGGGGCTGAATGCCCCTTTTTGCTTTCCATCAACCAGATTCGAAATTTCCCGGTAGACATGTAAACCTTCTGCAATGAAAAAGATTATATCAATAACTTTGATACTTGCAACAACTTTTTGTCTCGGTTTCGCAACCAGGGCAATTACATCTAACAATAAAACCAATTATAACATGAAAAGAGTAACCGGCATCGGGGGCATTTTCTTCAAAAGTAAAGACCCTAAAAAGTTGACGGAATGGTATCAAAAACACCTTGGCCTAGAAACAAATCCATACGGTGCAACCTTTGAATGGTATGAAAATTCGGGCGATACGAAAAAAGCACAAACCCAATGGACGCCTTTTTCCGAGACCACGAAATATTTTGAACCTTCAACAAAAGAGTTCATGATAAATTACCGGGTTGAAAACTTGGATGCGCTCGTTGAAGAACTCAAAAAGGAAGGGGTTACCATCCTTGACGGCATTGAAACATATGACTATGGTAAGTTTGTGCATATCCTAGATGCCGAAGGAAACAAGATCGAGTTATGGGAGCCAATTGATTAATGTTAGTATCACTTTCCCCTCAAGCTCAAAAGATAAGCGGTTAATTCCGAAATTTCGGCTGCTGCTAATTGCGAGCTATAAGATGGCATTCCATTTTTGCCATTATTAATTGTATTTATTATTGTCAAACATTCCAATCGGCCGGTATGTAAATTAGCTGCATGGCCGATACCGGCAGTTCCCCGCTCGCCACAATTACTGAAAGGGCCAGGGATAAAGTTCTCCGCTTTATGGCAACAATATATAGGAATTTCTTTCGATGAAATTTATTCAGAATTGATGGATCAATAATTTCCCACCGGAAAGAGGATACAAGGTATCCCCTATTCCATCTAACAGCGCATTTCTGCGCCATTTTTCTGCCGATGAGATCAGTCCTTCAACTACTATAATTCCACAGTTCCGGTAACAAGTTCACCGGCACGTTTGTAGTTGATTATAATTACCCCGCTTGGCGTGATCGTGCTTTCAGTTACCTTAAACGTTCCCGGGAAGGTACCTTTGCCAAAAAGCTTTTTTCCTTGGCCCAGTGTAACAGGGTATATTTTAAGCCATAATTCGTCCGCTACATCATGTTCCAATAACAATTGAATAAGCTCAGAGCTTCCGTATACATGAAGATCGTGGCCACCTGTTTGTTTTAATTTTTTGATCTCGGCAATATCTTTCAAAAAGATGGAATTTTGCCAAGAGGATTGATCCCTCGAACCGGACAAAACGTATTTAGTGCCGCTATTGATCCCCGGCCAAAAGTCACCATGTTCCGGCCAATAGTTTTCAAAAATCTCAAATGTTTTCCGGCCTAATAAATAATCTGCCGGTTGCATTTGCTTTGCGAGTACTTTCCCGTATTCCTCGTCAAAAAACGGTACCGTCCAACCACCTAATTTGAAGCCCCCTGAAGTATCTTCTCCCGGGCCACCCGGCCCTTGCATGATTCCATCTAAAGAAATCATTGATAAAACGATAATTTTTCTCATGTTAATTTTCCTCCTGTTATAATATTATGCGTACTAGATATATTGACTGTACAAATCTCGCGAACATTCCTTGCATTTCTACTGTGCAATTGCGACAATAAAACGGCTGAATGCGAAATGCTAATAACCGTAGTAACCTGGTAAATTAATGAACACAATCCTTAACTTTATAATAAAACATGCTTACAGCCGTCAACCCTAAATTACCCATGCGGGATAAAGCCGCCACGAAAGATTTTTACATCAATAAACTGGGATTCCGACAGCTCGGAAGCGCGGATTACCCCGAATACTTGATGATTCAAAAAGAAGGAATTGAAATTCATTTTTTCGCGTTCAGCACCTTGGATCCGAAGGAAAACTATGGGCAAGTCTATATACGAACCGATCATATTGATGAATTGTACAATAATTTATTGGATCATAAAATAGCCATCCATCCTGCCGGGCATTTGCAAATAAAACCTTGGGGTCAAAAGGAATTTTCAATACTGGATCCGGATAATAATTTATTGACTTTTGGTCAAGCTGTTTAAAGCGAGCCGCTGGCATCAAAATAATAACGGGTAGATATCTTATGACATCTACCCGTTGATTAACGAAGATTTATTCTCCTGCTTAGTTATTGACTAATTTCATAGCGCCCTCGCTATAACGTTCACCGGTAAGGGGATAACGTTTCAACAACGCGTCGATCGCCTGGAGATCAGCGGTTTCCAATACTACATCAACAGCCCCGGCATTCTCTTCCAGGTACTTACGTTTTTTCGTTCCAGGGATCGGGATGATATCTTCCCCTTGGGCCAATACCCAGGCTAAAGCCAATTGTGCGGGCGTACATTGTTTATTGCCGGCCAATTCAGCAAATTCCTTTACCAGGCGGGCATTGTTATCCATATATTCCTGCTGGTAACGCGGCAATGTTCTCCTGAAGTCGGAGTCGGCCAATTTTCCAACATCCAATGCCCCGGTCACTAATCCCCGGGCCAGCGGAGAATACGGAACAAGACTGATGCCCAGCTCGCGCGTAGTGTTCAAGATGTCACCTTCCACGTCGCGAGTTAATAAAGAATATTCACTTTGCAATGCTGCGATCGGGTGTACCGCATATGCTTTCCGGAGAGACGCGGCCGATGCCTCGCTAAGACCTAAATAACGCACCTTACCCTCTTTTACAAGCTCAGCCATTGCACCGACGGTTTCTTCCACGGGGATGTTCGGGTCAACCCTATGGGCATAATAAAGATCGATCGTGTCAATCTTCAAACGTTTGAGACTTTGCTCCACGGCGGTACGCATCCATTTCGGGGAACCGTCGAAGTAAGTGCCTACCGCGCTGCTGGGTCCTGCCGCGAAGCCATCTTTATACCGGAAGCCGAACTTTGTCGCGATAAATACCTTGTCACGGTTCGGCACCAATACTTTGGAAATCAATTCTTCGTTGGCCCCATTAGCATACATATCCGCGGTATCCCAGAAATTGATTCCGAGGTCCAGCGCTTTTTCAAGTGTGGCTATGCTTTCTTTATCATCCGTAGGGCCGTAAGCGAAGCTCATGCCCATGCAGCCCAAGCCCAGGGCAGAGAGCTCCTCGTTTGTTTTTCCTAGTTTCCTGTATTTCATATCTTGTAATCTTTGTTTTGTTTTACAAAAGTAGATAGAACCGGGGCTTTGTATTTATAACGATCAAACAAAAAATTATAATATTCAAACACTTGATTTGCGGAGTTGGTTGGGAGATGCCCCGCTATGCTTTTTGAAGAAATTGGTAAAATAAGACGGGTATTCAAAACCGAGGCAGTAAGCTATTTCGGAGATCGACCAATCTGTATGGATCAGCAATGCGCTGGCTTCCTTGGTGATCCGGGCAGCGATATGTTCGGAGGTAGTTTTCCCTGTAGTTTCCCTAACGGAACGGTTTAAATGGTTTACATGCACGGAAAGAGAGCGGGCGAAATCTGCCGGGGTCTTCAACTGCAAAGTAAATGCCGGTGAGTCTACCGGGAATTGGCGCTCCAGCAACTCTTGGAATAATGCCGTTACGCGGACTGCGCCGTTCGCATAACTTCCGAATTCGGAAGCTGGATCTGACTTCAGCGTTTCGTGGATTAACAAATGTAAATAGCTGCGTAATACATCGTATTTATGTGCATAGGTAGATGAAATTTCGCGCATCATCTTCTGGTAAATAGCCGTAATCTCCAGGAGCTGCTCTTCATCCGGGAAAAATACCGGGTTGGCGCCAATCTTGAATAAAGGTGAATCATGCAAACTATTTACACGCTCGCTATGCTGGATAAACGCCTCGGTAAACAAGCAGTACCAGCCCCCTTGCTCTTCCGACTCCGCCTCCCAGGAATACGGCACCACCGGGTTCGAAAAAAGTACTGCGGGACGGTCGATATAAACCCATTTATCCGCATAAAAAATCTTCCCGGTACCGATGATTAACGAAACCTTGTAATAATCGCGCCGGCTATAAGGCGTTGCCACGGAGCAGGTATCACGGGAAAAGATATTAATATGACCGATCCCCGGATTATTTATCGGTATACAGGTAGGTGCATGGTTGGGCAACCTCTCGTAAAAATCAGCAACATGTTCCGTCATTTTCATACTACTAATTTATACAATTCAAACAGAACTACAGCATTATCTTTTATAGATCGGGGCTGATTATAACAAATACTGAAGGCCGCCCAAACTGCGGGGCGGCCTTTCAGATCGAGGGTTAATGGTTACTGGTTATTGATTTTCCTTAGCAGTTAACAAGTTGGAGATCCTGTTTTGGATATCTTCCAAGTGTATCTTGCTCATAGGGTCGGACGTATTCAGAATGGCGGATTTTATTTCTTTTTGTAAACTCATCATATCGGCACGTAGCAAGGAAGATGCATCCGTTTCACTAGCTTCGGGATCTTTGGATATAATTACAGCCATCAAGGCGCCTACATAAGTTTTTTGCAGGTTCCTGGCATAACTGTCAATCACGATATTATTACCTTTTAAATCCTTCCAGATAGATCGATGAATAGCTTGAATATAATCGTATAATGCAAGCGATTGATTTCCAAAACGGCGCCGGTTATTTGAAATAGTATTCAACCTCTTAATATCAAGCAAGCTGTTTAATCCGCGCGACTGGAGATCTGTCAATGAACTTTCATCTAAAGGATCAACGACCTTATTGCTCACCTTGGGATCTATTAACCATAAAGGAGTTGTGAATAATTGCTTGTTAAAGAAATCTACAGCCTCCAATTGCTTCCCGGCCGGAATCACTTCGAATACGCTTGATGTGTCGCCATCTGCCCTCAGGGTGCGGTGAAAGCCGCCGATGTTTTTCAACACGTGGCCAAGGTAGCGGTTATATTGATCCAACACGTTCTTATACGCTACTTGTAAGTTTTTTTCAACCCCACCTTCTACGTAAGTCCATTCCGGCAATTGCGGTAGTATGCGCTGCAAGTTTTTTATCCCGTAAGTACTCGCCTTCATCGCGTTATCGCCTAAATCTTCGGTAAGGTTGCGGGAATCGGATTTATACGTTTCCCCATCACCGAACCATAGCCTTGGATTGTTGGCCAAACGCTGCACGATCCATTTACTAACGATCTTCTTATCTTCATCCAGATTTTTTGCGAAAGAAGGTTTGTACCCCCATTCTATCGCCCATTTATCGTACTCCCCGATCCTTGGAAACAGGTATTTTTGCGGGATATGATCTTCCGGTTGCGCCACGTAATTAAAGCGGGCATAATCCATGATACTAGCCGTATGGCCGTGCGCCTTGAGGTAAGACAGGCTGCGCAGACTATCCACGGGAGTTTGCGAGCTGCTTCCGAAGTTGTGCCGCAACCCCAAGGTATGTCCCACCTCGTGACTGGAAACAAAGCGGATCAATTGCCCCATCAACGCTTCGCTGAATTGCGCGTGGCGGGCAGCGGGATCTGTAGCGGCAGCTTGCACCAGGTACCAATTGTGTAATAAAGTCATAACATTATGATACCAACCGATCCTGGTTTGAATGATCTCCCCGCTTCTCGGATCGCTGATATGCGGTCCGTAAGCATTGCTAACATCCGAAGGGAAATAATGCAATACGGAATAACGGGCATCATCTAGATGCATGGAGGTATCATCAACAGGCCATTCTTTGCCGTAGATCGCATTTTTGAACCCGGCATGTTCAAATGCTACTTGCCAATCATTAATACCCATGATCAAGTACTTGCGCCATTGCTTGGGAGTAGCCGGATCAATATAAATCACGATCGGTTTTTGCGGTTCTACCAGCTTTCCCCTTTTCCATTTACCGACATCTCCCGGTTTGGGTTCTAAGCGCCAACGAACAATTATGTTGCGTTTCTCTACTTGTTGCTGGTGATCTGCATACTCGTTATAACTTTCTGCGAAATAACCGACCCTTGGGTCGAACTGGCGCTGTGGCATCGGCACTTTAGGTAAGGCTACAAAGGAAACATGTGATACCAAGCTTACCGGTTCTGCCGGGGTGGATCCCTTGGCATTAAGCGTTTTTTCTATACTGATTTCAACGTTGATCGGGTAAGCATGAATCGAAGTAACCCTAGCGCTTTTAAGGGAACTGGCATTAATATCAGATGAGAGTTTACTTTTACTGATGTCATTGATAAAATTCTTATCCCCTAAAAAATCGGAAACATCGATTACGCTGGAAGAGGAATCATCGGAATACGCCTGGATCGGGAATCTTGCTACCACGGGATTGTAGTTCGATCGTTCCACCGCTTTGTAGATCACATCATTCGTGTCTGCACGGTTCAATAAAAGATTATACCTTAGTACAATTGTTGAATCTTCCCCTTTCTCAAACTGGATCACCTTCTCGTTCAACTCTTCTCCCGCGTACATTTTCAAGCCGGCGGGTGCTTTTTCTAGCCGGCTAATAGTCATGATATCACGTTTCAAGATAGAATCCGGGATTTCAAAATAAATGGTATCCTTATATTGATGCACGGTGAACAAGCCCTTCTTACTAAAAAAATTCTGATTTATGACCGATTCATAAGGTTTAATCTGATCTTTCGATCTAGAAGTCCTACGGGGTTTAACAACCGCCTTGGTTGAATCTTGTTTTTTGTCTGCACGTGTGCTGTCGCGCTCCTGGGCATTCGCATACCCGGCAACGAACAGCAATAATATTATAATAAGACTTTTCATTAATCGCATGTACATTCGTTTTAAAAGTTAGGGCCTGGGTATGAACAATTCAACCCGAGTTCGCCGGCATCTTGCCCGGCATTAAGAATATTTACTTCGCTACAACCGTTGGCAAATTCGAGAAAACGGGCTGCCCGCGACGCCGATTGGCTATCCCATATCAATTCAACCGGAATATTGAAATACCCTTCTTTTTGGAGCAGGTAATGCGCATACAATCTATCTCCACCTTCGGCTGCACGCAGGTCAATCGTAACCCCACCGCGATTTTCCTTGGCCCATTCTGCCAGGAAAGGAATCGCTATGGGCCTGTAAGTATTAATCAGGTTAATGGTAGCCGAATCATTTGCCGGATCGGCTAATTGAACTAAAAATTTCTTTTCATCTGCCGGGAGTTTTTTCCGGCCCGGCACAGATGGTAGTCCCGGCATGCACCCATTGAGCGCAACCAGCAATAGTAGCAAAGCCGGAATGCGGTTTATACATTGCTTTTTATTCATAATTGAAGTTTTAAAAATGGCAAAAGGATCACCATGGCAAGGGTAAAAAGCCTTTAACAAATGACTTTTACCCTTGCCCAACTGCATGGTTAATAATATATTTACTTAGTACCCCGGATTTTGTGTTAATCGCGGGTTATCCGAAATTTCTTCCTGCGGAACCGGTAATAACAACTGGGTAGATTCCCATGGTTTCTTGTAATCCAGGCTTCCTAAAACATCCGCCGATTTACCGGTACGTTTCAAGTCTAACCAACGGTGCCCGAACTCCGCGAACAATTCAATGCGCCTTTCATGTGCTACGGCGGCCAGTATATCTTCTTTTGAACTCACCGTAATATCATCTAAACCGGCACGGTTTCTAATCATGTTAATATCATCTGCAGCGCCCGTGGTATTATCCAGTTCAGCCCTGGCTTCGGCACGGATCAAGTATTGCTCTGCAAGACGCAATACCATATAATACTGTGTTAAAGGCTCACTACGTTCATTCATCCCATATTTATACTTATAGGCAAAGTATATGGTCTCACCGTTATAAGGTTCGTCATTAGGTGTTGGAATAGAATCCAGCCACTGTGTTTTACGCTTATCACCCGTTTCAAAAGCGGAAACTAAACTTGATGTTAAATAGTAATCCGGTGTATAGACTGAAACGATAGCATTAAAAAAGGAAATATCCTTAATCAAGCTTTGAAATACCGGGTTGGCTTCCGAGTATCTAAGGAAAGGTGATAAATTGATGCCGTCCCAGGTCGCGGAACGAGGCAGTACAGTAGCATTATCTTCGCTTTGTTGAAGTTGCCAAATGGCCTCGGTGCTGTTTTTAAGAAATACGCTGTCGGGTTCTGACGCTAAACTGTACAAAGCATTTCCAATAACTTTTGCCGATGCATTTTCCGCTTCCTGCCAATGCCCCAAGTAAAGGTGAACCCTTGCCAGCAAAGCCGTGGCCGCCCATTTATTAGGTAATACTCTTTCCCCGCCGGAAAAGCTGTAATCCCCCGTTAAATCGGCCGCCGCATCTTCTAAATCAGCTAAGATCTGTTGATAGATTACATCTACCGGCGACCGTTCTAAAACAGTGGTAACATTAAAGTCCGTGGTAAGCGCCAATGGTAAATCACCGAAATAGTTCACCAGGTAGAAATAGCTGAAAGCACGGACAAACTTTGCTTCCGCGATAGCCTGACGGCGAACCTGCTGGGTCACAGCCGGCGAAGTAGCGTTACCCACCCCTTCTATGATAGCATTCGCAGTATAGATCGCCTTATAAGCGGGTTGCCATATAACAGAAAAAGGAAGACCGTTAGTATAATCCACGGTATTCGTATAAAATTGGTAATCGTACGTATCGGTAGCGCCATTACGATTTACCAATTCATCTGCTGCCAAGCCACCATATAAAGTAAGGCTACCGTTACTAAAAATTTGGGCGCCATTATTCGTCATCAAATAGGAATAAAGTCCCGCCAATGCCGAGTTGATCGTTGCAGGATTATTAAAAACCTCTTCGGCGGTAATTACTTTCGTGGGAGGATCAATATCCACTAGCTTCGCACAACCACTAAAGGCTATGAGCAGCATCCCGCAGAATAATATTTTATATCGTTGGATCATATTCATTTATTATTTATCAATTAAAAAGAACAAGCGATACCTGCGGTAATGGTTCTCACCGGAGGCATACTTCCGAATGACGTAACATCGGGATCCATCCCTTTATAGTTCGTGATCGTAAATAAGTTCTGCGCGTTGAAATTGATTCGCATCGAGCTCATCTTAATCCTTTCAGCCAATTTTTTAGGTAAAGCATAAGAGAATGCTACTGTTTTTACCCTGATATAGCTGGCATCCGCATAGTTACCGTCAGATTGCGCAAACTGGGTGTATGATATATCATTAATTGCAGATAGTTTTGGCGCCAGGGCTTTTTGCCCGGGTTCTCTCCAGCGGTTTTCATAAGTCCACCTGGATATATTCTGTAGCTTACCCGGCTGGGATTCCAAACCACTTGCGGCCACTTTCTTTTGAAATTCCATGAAAACGGACAGTCGAAAGTTTTTATACGAGAACTGGTTTCCGAAGCCACCGGTAAAATCCGGTACTAATGAAATAGGCACATAACGATCATCTCCTTCCGTACCGGGCTTAACCCCTAACACCGTCTTTACTTCGCCATCTTTATCATGATCTTCATACTCATAAAACCCGGTTTCAGGATTTACGCCCAGGTAATGAAAAGTAAAGGCTAGGTTTAACGGCTGACCGATGACATAACGACTATAATATGGCGACTTTTCCAGGTCGGGATAAGCTAATAGTTTATTGTAGTTCTTGCTGATGTTAAAATTAGCGCTCCAGGAAAAATCCTTCCTGTTAATAATTTGGGCATTGATATATCCTTCCCACCCAGTATTTCGGACATCTGCGGGCGAGTTGGCCACCACGGAACTAAAACCGGTGTAATCAGGTGTCGGGAAACTTACAAGCTGGTTATTACTACGATTTTCATAATGCGAGATAGATATCTGGAGGGCGTCATCGAAAAAATTCAGATCTAAAGCTTGCTCCGTTTTACGGTTTACCTCCCAATGGTATTCGCTGTTGGCCTGTAGTTGCGATGATAAAGGAACGACACCATTATAAGGATATAATGACGGCGCCAAGTTACCCCATTGGGCAAGGAATTGGTAATCGCCTACGCCATCACTACCGGTAATACCATAACTGCCCCTGAGCTTAATAAAGCTGATTACATCCGGTAAGCGTTCTTTTAACCAAGGCTCTTCACTTAAAATCCAGGCACCGCCTACTCCCCAAAAATTACCGAAACGGTTCGAGGGACCGAAGCGGCTGCTTCCATCGCGCCTACCGGTTAAATTAATAATATACCTGGAGAGCCAATTCATACCGATTCTGGTAAAAGCGCCCGTATATTTATATTGCGCTGCATTATCGAATGTTTTGACCTCATTAGCGTTGGATATACTTCCAATCAAGGCATCATCGGCAAACCCGGTACCGGTTACCCGCATACTGGAGGTGTTATTTGTTTGCAAGGTACCGCCCAATAATACTGTCAGCGTACCTTTTCCAGCGATATTGTTATTTACATAATTTAACTGCGGTTCAATAATCCAATTTGAGTTTTTACTATCACTGAATGTCGCGGTCGCATCCTGCACTTCGGCAAAAAAAGGATTTTTTGAATACGCTGGATTTAATTGGGTGGGTGAGTTGAGTGTATTATTATAACCAAAATTAATCTTAGCTGATAAATTTTTGGTGATATTATATTGCATTTGCAAGCTGGCTTTCAATGCATTTTGCTTATTCTCATATTTCCTAAAAAGTCCGGAAAACGGGTAATTTACTCCCACATCCCATCCCGCGTAATTCGGTTTGCCCGTGCTGTCTAAAATTGCCGGGGCATTAGGCGGGAGGGCGCTTGCCGAGACGCCTGAACCAACATTAATGGTATTGACGTATGTATAAACATAGCTCCCAATCAAGTTAATACGGAAGCGCTTGTCCTTGCTGAAATTATTGAAGTTAAACGATACGGAAGCGTTCTGGTTGGCGCCACTTTTTACCGTGATATCCGAGCTACGGTTATAGGAGCCCGAGATACGGAAAGTACTGAGTTCCGTTCCACCTGATAATGCAACCTGCGCATTACTCCAAGTACCGGTATTCCCCCAAATATAATCCTGCCAATCAGTATAACGGGTCGTATCCCAAACAAGGAAATCAGCAGCATTTACGGTTGTATTGTTTGAGCTATTTACCAATCCGGGCGTGGCGCCGCTATTTTCAATCGCCTCTTTTCTCATCGCGATATAATCCTGCGTATTCAACATATCCCAACGGCGGGTAACTACTTTAACCCCTTGGGAGTAAGCGACATCTACTTTGGTTTTGCCGGGTTTTCCCTTTTTAGTTGTAATGAGGATGACACCATTGGCGCCGCGACTACCGTAAATAGCCGTAGCATCTGCATCTTTTAAAACTTCTATGGACTCAATATCGCTAGGGTTAATCCCGTACAAGGGATTTTGTCCACCGGCCGGCGACATGTTTGATTGATCAAAACCTTCAGAAGCCGAAAACGGCGACCTGAAAGCGCTAAGATCTAAAACTGTCAGGGGAACACCATCGATAATTACGAGGGGATCAGAAGTAAAAAATGGGTTCAAGGTATTCCTGCCTCGAATTTCGATTTTAACTGGACCATGCTCATAGCCTGATGATTGGGAGATGACCATACCCGGCACCCTACCTTGCAATGCGAGCAAGGGATTTTGAACCGGTTGCTTTTCTATCTCCTCCGCTTTCACCGACACGACGCTTCCGGTTGCGAACCTTTTGGTAGTGGTACCGTAACCGATCACCACGGATTCGTCCAGGCTATTGGCAGTTCTTTCTAACTCGATATTGAACAGGCTCGATTTGGAAACTGTAATTTCCTTGGAAACGAAGCCCAGGCTGCTAATTATAACAACCGATTTTTCCGGGATATCCCTTAGAGTATAAAGCCCGGTTTCATTAGTCACGGTACCGATTGGTTGGTTTTTGACCCTTACGGTAGCGCCGGGAATGGCTTCACCATCGATGGTTACCCTTCCGAAAACATTGACCAGGGTATCTTTTTCTTCCTTTTTTGAATCCTTATCCTCAACAATAGGTTTAGTGCTGAGAAATACCGTATTATCATCTATCCTATAAGCCAGGGGCTGGTTTACAAGTACCCGGTCCAGGAAAACTTTCAATTTAACATTCGACAAGTTTACAGTTACAGGTTTCGTATCGTTGTAGATTTTTCTCGGCGCCACGATAAACACGCCGGTTTGTTTATTGACCTGGTCCATGACAGATTTCAGGCTGGCATTCTTAACATTCAGTGAAATAGTTTTATTCGACTGGGCCGCGGCTGATTGCACTAACAGGAGAAGGATAAATAAGACTTTTGTACAGCGTGAAAACCACTGTAGAAAATGAATATTTGTTCCGTTGGCAGGAGATATTTTTGAAGCCCCCCTTCCACAGCAGCCATTTGCTGTTTTTTGCATAAATTGCAGAAATTTTGGTTGTTTAAAAATCATTCACAAGCGAGCTTTATCAGCCCAAATTTTTAACCGGGAGTGGCCAAACTTCCGGTTTCTTTTTTTTATAATTAAGACGTTATAACGCAATATAGTATCCCCAGCCACGGGGCTAGTGATCGCGGGTGCAATGGCAATGGATATTATAGGGTAATGCCCTATCTATGGCAAGATGGTCAGGCGGTTGCCTTCCAGGCGATAATTAATCTGCCATTCTTTTAGGGCTTTCAAAAATGATGAGAGTTTAACATTGCGACTCATTTCCCCGGTGAAATAGATATCCGGCACGTTACCATCTTCATAAACAACTTCTATATTATACCATCTCTCTACTTCTTTCATGACATCTTTTAAAGAAGCGCCTTCCAAGTTAAATGCGCCGTTTTTCCATGCTAATGCTTTTCGTATATCAGCATTATAGTTAATATTGATCCCGGACGATGATTGTAGTAACGGAACTTGCGCAGCTTGTCCCGGTTTCAGAACAAACCGTTTGTTGGCTGATGATTGTAATTTTGATGCCCGTTGAATAGCCACGGCCCCGGTTATCAAGGTTGTATTTATAGAGCCGTTATCCCCGTATGCATTTATATTAAAACTGGTGCCTAAAACATCAACAGTAACCTTGTTATTAATATTTACCCTGAAGGGCATTTTGCTATTCTTTGCCACCTCGAAATAAGCTTCTCCGCTCAGCACTACCAACCTCTGATTTCCATTGAACGAGGTAGGATATTTTATAGAACTGGCAGCGTTTAACCATACCTTGGAACCATCCGGTAATTGCAAGGAAAATTGCCTTCCTTTCGGAGTATTTACCATGTTATAACTTATTGCGTTTTCGGTATTCGCTGTAGGATTATAAGATAATTGTCCACTATCTAAAACCACATTTACCCCATTTTGAGCAGCAAGGATACCTTTTTTCGCACTATCTAAAACAATCTCGCTTCCATCGGACAAAGTAAGGATGGCGCCTTGATGCGCCGGGTCGATATCAGTTACAGGCACGGCACGGGCTATTGGTTGAATAGGTTGTTTCTGTTGAAGCCAATTATAATACAAGCCGCCGAGAGCCAGTAAAGCAATGACTGCTGCCGCTTTCCAATAACGGGGTAAAAGCTTGCGCAACTTTCCGCCGCTAGATTGTTTTTCCGCGGCGAGGATCGCTTCGAGAATTGCTTGAGCTTTACCTGCGGACATATCAACTGTCGATTCAACTTCTGAAAAAGACCGCACTAAAAGCGCCCTAGCTTCCTCTGCATGCTCAGCTTCCGCCATCCAGCTCCGCAAAAAGTACATCTCGCTTTCCGTGGCGGTGCCATTCAATGCTTTTTGATATATTTCTCTAACGCTGTCCATATTAATCGTCCCAATTTAGCCAATTGGGAAGCTACTTTATATAATGACAATTCTCGAGGATCGATTTGGGGGGGATGTAAAAAAAAATTTATGAAAATAATATTAAGCAGCATAAAATCGCGATGATTTCCCCATCGGTTTGTGCCATGCAATAAGCCCTGATGCTCTTCATAGCTTGATCCAGGTGATACTTTACCGTTTCCGGGGATATTTTTAACAATGCGGCGGCTTCATCGCGTTTATAGCCTTGCTGCTTGATCAACTCATATGTTTCCTTTTGCCTGGCGGGCAGCCGCATAATAGCTGCATTCAAGATATTCCGGAACTTGCTCTCATCTTCTTCGATACCATGGTAATGCTCTCCATCATGAATATTCGCCAACCATTCTTGGATCGTTCGTTGGTGTAACCGTTCTTTTTTAATGGCATTCAAGGTTAGGTTTGCCGCGACCCTGTATAGCCAGCCTTGAAAATTTTCAATCCCCGTGAGCGTGTTTTTATTCAGCCATACTTTTAGAAAGGTATCTTGAACAATCTCTTCCGCAAGCATTTCCTCACCGGTCATCCTAAGGCTGCTCGTATAAACAAAGGGCCTGTAATGGTCAAATAACTGTGAAAATGCTTGTACATCACCCGTGGCCACTAAGGCCAGCAATTCCTGCTCATTCGGCGCTGTTCGATTTCCTGGCATTGGCATTAATACATCTCTTTAATTACGTATATCGGGCTACAATATTACCCAAAATACGGTTAAGAGTCAATCTTTACCTTAATAGGCGGCTAAATGATCCGGTTGCGTATATTTTTATTTATATATTTAAACATTATTGTCCAACTCAATTTTAACCGTGGAGCACTTTTGATCCCTCAATAGTTCGATTCAATATTCATCTGCTCGTTTCTTGTGCTTTTTTGCTTGCCCAAAAAAGGTACCGAAAAAAGGCACAAATTGGCCATTACGGCCCCCAATTTGATCGCTCGATCCGGCTTTTGTACTACTGTATCGCCCAGCTTCCATTCCTTATCAACGGTGCGAAGTTCCACGGTTTTCTTGGCGGGGCTGAATAGATCCCCCTTCGCTTTTATTCTTGACTAGGTAAGGAATCCAAGTAAATTGGATGCATTTTTAGTCGGACAACAATGATATTTTTATACTAAATCTATTTGTTAAACGCTATTTTATTTGACCGGATAAAGTTTTAGAACTCTTGTGTTTGGAAGTTCGAACTAGCAAGTCCAAAAACCAAGTTCTGAACATCGATGCTATTTAAAATAAAACCCTCCTCGTAAAAACGAAGAGGGGACGATCAACTCTAATGCGAAATATCAATTATTACTCCAATTGTTATGAGGATCTTTATATAGATAAAGTGATAAATAAGTTTAAAAGAACCCAGGATAATTAATTATCCCGGGGTATCATCCCTAATTCCTATTTACTCATTATGAAATGTATTATTTAACCCGGGTTAGTAAGCATTTCAAAGAGTGCCCGAATATTTTTTTATTGATTACTTGCTAGTTGTGTTTGCGAGGCACTATTATCATCCTTTACGCAACGGAACCCTATGTTAGAAGAACCGGAATCATAAGATGTTCCCCTCCTTGCGCTTGGCCTGTAATTCACGCAATAATTATCAGCACATAAAAATGATCCTCCTTTCGTAACACGTTCTTTCGCGTAAGGGTCGTCAGGATTGAAAGAGTGAGCAGGACCTTTCGGATTGCTATAAATTGTTCCGTTGTTCAATTTTTTATAACTGTTATAATCATACCAATCCGCTGTCCATTCCCAAACATTGCCGATCATATCAAATAAACCGTAATTATTATTAGGAAAACTCATTACGGGAGCCGTTCCGTCAAACCCATCGAGGTCTTCATTCCCGTAAGGAAATGATCCTTGGAAGGTATTCGCATAATATTTACCCGAGGGCAAAAATTCATCCCCCCAAGCGTAACGTTTAGATTTAAGTCCACCCCTGGCTGCATATTCCCATTCTGCTTCAGTCGGCAGCCTTTTGCCTGCCCATTTGCAATATGCCTCTGCATCTTCCCACGAAACCTGTACCACCGGGTGATCCCATCGTCCTTCGAGGTTAGATCGAGGGCCCTCGGGATGTTGCCAGTTTGCGCCGCGTACCCATTTCCACCATTGCGAGATATCATCTTGACCCACTTTATGATCCGGCGCCATGAAAACGAGCGAGCCGGGTTGCAGTTCTTCATCGCTGGGTTTCGGTGTGCCGGGTGGAAGCATCTTCTTTAGTTCTTCCCAATCCGGCATTCTTTCTGCTACCGTGAGGTAACCCGTTTCATCCACAAATTTTTTAAACTGGCGGTTTGTTACTTCCGTTTTATCCATCCAGAAAGCATCGACCCTAACTTTATGAGATGGCCTTTCCTGTTCATAGGCTTCCATTTCGTTAGTACCCATTTCGAATGCACCCGCCGGAATATAAACCATGCCATCCAGCCCGGTTCCGGTTCCTGAAACTTTTACTTCGGTATGCATTCTTGCTGCGAACGTTCTCGGTGGAATGGCGCAGCACATCGTGCTATCTTTATAAATAGCCGCCGCTGCTTGTTGCTCCTTTGTTGGCCCTGTTTGGCAACTGGCTAATATAGCGGCGCTGCACGCGATGCCCAATATCTTTAAATTATACTTCATACTATCAAGGTTTATATACAACTTTCCAATCTTTCTGCATATCCATTAAGTACCATTGATGTTCTTTAGCCCAATCCAATGCTTTATCTAACCGACCGATCTTCGATTCACGGTCGTAGGCAAACTCACGGGTACTGTCGGTATGATGCACGATCATCATTAAACTTTTATACTTGGGATTGGAAGCAGTCCATTGCAACATCGGCAAATCGCCGTCCGAATTACCGAATGCGGCTACCGGCTTTCGGCCGATGATCCTGTCGATCGACATCGGTTTGCCGACACCATCATCATTAAATTCGACGGCAGGTAATCTCATCAGTACGGGTTCATCTCCTTGCCATTGAAATTCGAGTTTTAGGTTACTGCCAATCACGCGGTCCCTCGGTATTCCATAAGCCTCCGTTACCCATGGCCGCATGAATGCTGTTTCTCCACCCGAAACGATGTACACGGTATAATCGTGATCCTGTAAGAAACGGATCAGCTCAATCATCGGGAGAAATACCAAGTCTTTATATTTCTTTTTCTCCAGGGGATGCACGGCGGTATCGATCCATTTCGTTACCATGTTTTCAAATTCGGTACTGGTCATACCTGAATGGCTCGTACCCAGTATTTTCATCAAACCTTTTTCACCTTGCGCCATCAAGGACTTTAAATCGTGGTTGATCACGGATTTGTATGGTTCTGTTTTACTCCAAGCAGGATGCGTGGCAGCCATCCCGCGAACCTGGTCCATTGCGAAGAAAAATTGGAAGTACACCGGTTGCTCCGACCATAATGTACCGTCATTATCAAATACGGCGACACGGTCTTCAACCGTTATAAAATTTTCACCGGAACTATCAATAGATTCCGTTACAAAGTTTAATATATTAGTCTTAAGCGGTCCTTCATTCCACGATGGTAAAGGATCGATATTTGTTGTACCAGTGATAGTCCCGGCAGTACTATCCGGTTGCTTTTTCACATCCATGCACGACGACATGAAAAACAGCAACACAAGGAAAAGCACGCCGGGAGTTTTCCAATAATAATGGCTATATTGAAAATAGATGAAACGCGTCATGGTAAAATCAATTTATTAAGTGCATTATTTTTCTTTAACAAAATTCCCATCCGTATCAAACAGTAACCTTTTCTTCTCTTTTCCTTTTACTACCAAAATCTCCCATTCTGCATTGATGGCATTCGGTTCGATGAGGCGTTTAACCTTATCGCTCTTTACATGGTAAGATTTATAATTGTTATAAACATAATCGCCAATCTTTTTAGGCATCTTAACATTCTTTGCTACTTCATTGGCGCGGACCAAGTTACCCTCCGCGTCATACAAGGCTTCGAGGTGCATATTTGTACCGGTGAGGTAAAGTTTGTAAAACTGCTCTGATCCATCGGGATGCTCCAATTCATCGATCTGCCAATCCTCCTTGTAAACATTTAGTGGAATTTTTACTATTTGCTTCAGGTTAGCATTGGGGTATTTCTTTTTATAAGCATCGATCACTTCGGGCGGTAATTGGTCGCTCTTAATTCTCTCAGCTTTCAACATGGTCTTGGAATCTTGTGCCATGGTATAATCCGTGGCAAATAAGAGTATAAAAGCAATTTGAAGAATGAATTTTAGAGATTTCATAATACTAGATTTTAATTTATAAAAATGGATCACTTTTGACCGATGGGTATTCCTACCCCTAACAACACCTGCCGCTGGTATGCGGTCTTGGCTTTATCCTTATAAAAGTTTGTCAACCCCAGGTTAAAGCCTGCATTAATTCTAATTCCCTTCCCTTTCATTAATACATATTGCATATCGAATGATAGTCCTACATCTACCAGGTGGGTATCACTTTTGCTATTGTATGTATATGACTGGTCTACCTTATCATCATGGATAGTATATACATCTTTAGATTTTATCCTTGCCGCAAAGTATGGTCCCAGGGCCAGCCCCCATGATGGGTTCCATTTATAGCGGATCAATGGAGCGAAGGACAGGTATGTTTGCAAACGGTTAAATTCCTCCCCGTGGAAGATGGAATCGGTAGGAACAGTAAATGAGTCACCGTACCCTAACTTCTTTCCACCTTTCGGTGATTTCATCACGATATCGATCGCGATTTCCCAGTTCTCCTTCCATGCATAAGTGGTATATGCACCGATTGCGAATCCGATCCTGGGGGTTTGCCCCGGTGCATTGGCAATCCAAGATGTTGAAGCGCCCAGGTAAATACCGACATGTATTTTATCGTTTTTCACCTTGTTGCCAAGCAGTAGGGCAATTAAAGCTTGTCCTTTAGACTCGGAACAGAAGATCGAAGCAACGATCAACAGTAAGCCATATTTCCACTTTATCATTAACAGTAAATTATTTTAACCATGCGCTACCAAATTGTATATAAAACCCCCATTGTTCCGGCCCTTTCGCAATATCGGCTCCCATGTATAATTTAAATTTCCTCGCTAGCAAATACCTAAAACCCGTGCCGTAATTATATTCCCAACCGGCATCTCCAAATTCATCGTACGCATCGAAGGCTTTACCGGCGCCGGTGAAGAAAACTGCGCTCCAACGATGTGTTACATTCCATCGTTGTTCCGTCTCCACCAAGATGTTCGTGTTCCCTTGGTAGCGCCCCCTGGGGATGCCTCTTAAATCCAATCCCGGTTTAAAATAAAACGGGATATCACCGAAAACCTGTTGCATGTCGAAGCGGAAACCGCAGACCCACTTTTCCTGGTTACCCAGGGGAAGATATGCGTACATATATCCATTTAAATGGGTATAATCGAAATCACTGCCAAAGAACTCCTGCGAAAAATTTGCGTCAAAATGAGCCTTGATACCACTATTGGGCGTAAAAACATTATCACGCTTATCATATTCAATCAAGATACCGGGGATACTGCTGGTATTGTCCAGTTCTTTCGGCTTAAACAATGAATCCGGCAATATTGACTGCTCTAACTTCGCTTTTGTTTTTACAAATAAATATTGCATCCCCATGTACCAGTTAGACAGTCCCACCTGCTTTTGTAATCTAAGGAAGGCGGGGATTGACCTTATATTGGCCCCATATTTAACCTCCCCTTTAACCGGTATGGTTTTATAAAAATTTAAATTCATATTTAAATACCCGGCAAATACCTTGTAACGTAACTTCCACTTTATAATCGTGCTGCTCCTTCCCGCCCCTACACCCCAGCTTTTACTATCTGTATAAAAGCCAAATGCGCCCGTAATATCCGGCGGTATCCTGGCTATATTCTCATGCTCCAAAACTGATAGAGGTTGTGTTCTTTTTTTCATAAATACCGGGGCTATGGCCGCGCCAAAACCGATAGCCGGTTCAGTAATGATATAAGGTACAGGAACAAACCCTTTTGCATTGATTATCCAATCACTTAAATCGATCGCGTTATCCAAAGAATCTTTTATGCTGAATTTCCATTCTTGCCGGCCTAATGAATCTTGTCCCTTGACATCAAAAAATATCAACCAACAAGAAAAAAAACAAAAGAACAACTTTGATCTAGCCATCAGTACCAATTAATTACCTTCTCCTAAATCCGCCACCACGGTTCATCCCCCCTCTATTACCTTGAAACCTTTGGAAGTTTTGCGCCTGCTGTCGCCCTCTTTGCCTTTCATTAAACTGGCGATCCAGCTGTTGCCTGTTCATATTTCCACCGGGTGCATTCCATTGGTTGTTTTGCCTTTGCTGCCATTGACCATTTTCAGTACGTTTATAAATATTGCCCCTTTGATCAACATGAATATCATCGCGTATCCCTTGGCCAGCCCTATTGCTAATGCCCTGGCGGTCTGCACGATTTACCACACCCGTATTCCTGCCGGGGCCCACACGGTTATTACGGCTGATTACATCATTTCTATTATTATAAATATTGCCGCTGCGGTTATTCAATACGTTGTTATTAAAATTGTTGATCCGAACATTATTGACCACTACCGGCCTGGGCCCATAAACATGTGAATACGGGTAACAGAACGGTGGACGATAAACCGGTGGCCCCCACCAGCCGCCACCGAAATTGTAGCCGAAGCCAAAATGGAAAAACCCGACGCTCACGCCGAAGCCCATACTCCAGCCGGTCCAAGGATTATACGACATCCCGAAGCCCCAAGTCACCGGGCGGGGGTAATAAGCCCCGCCATACCAAGGAGAATAAGGATATCCCGTACCGAATACTACGGTTGGCCCCGCTATGTAGCAACCCGTATAACCGGGAGTATAGCCCATGTATACTACGCTTGGAGTTACATCGTATATATAAACATACTTCGTATTATATACCGGTACACTCGGCGGAATTTTATCAACATCAGTTGGACGGGAAGTGGCAACTTGCCAAGGCCCTTTAGCACTATTCGACACAAACCAGACACCATCGTCTACGGCATAAAAACTCCCGCCCTCTTTCAAAACAGTAGAAGCGGTATTGACAGCATAAGACAAGTCCGTTCCATCTATCGAAACAAATTTTGGTTCACCGTTGTAGCTAACACTCGTAGAAGCTTTATCCCTCTCAACCTTCGCAGTTTGCGGCACCTGTGCATCCAGTACTGCTTCCTTCGCCGCTTCCGTGCCCGGAACGCTGGCCAATACGATATCTTTAGCACTACCTTCCGGAATTTGAGCGAAGGAGCGCGGCAAAGAACCGGGATCAACATATACCCAATTTCCATGCAGCTCCTTTGATTTATACCAGCGTCCACTCAACAAGACATAATAATCTTGCGAAGCGATATCCATAAAAATATTATCATTGGAATTAGACATATATAACAGGTTCGCTACTGTTACCGGCGCAAAACTGGGCTTACCGCTAGACTGGATTAACTCTGCCGGGACCAGGCTTACTACGATCTTGGGTAGCGAATCGAGGGGGATGGGTGATATTTTGTTGCCGCCGGTATTTAATTCGTGTTCAATTTTACTGACAGGTTTCGGGGGATGATTATCGTACGTCCAACCTGAAGTTACGGAGCTGGATTGAAACCACCTTCCCCCTACATACAAGTAATGCTTCTTTTTCCAATTCACCATGAAATAAGGACTATTAACTAGTTTATCCAGTCCTAATTTTTCATCGCGCTCAAATTTAGGATCACCATCGATGAATACAAGCAGGGAAGTATTTTCTTCAAAAATAATTTTCGGGGGATCATTTTTATAAGTATCGGCCGAGTAATTACCCGAAGGATCTAATTCGGCCAATAATTTATCCAGTGCAACCTCGTAATTATGTTTCGGCAATTCCGTTTCAAGCAAATGTTTGAACTCATCCATCCTGCTCGTATCAACACCATCGGGAAACTTCACTTGGCCAATGGTTAACGATTCCAAGGTCACCATGCGGCTATCCCTATCCGTGCTCATCATCGCATTGATCCAAATTGCCCCAAATACGGGATCTTTTCCTTGCAAATTAATCGATACCGCGGCTATAGCAGATAGCAAATTATTTTTGAATGATTGGGGTTCGGGTTGGTAGATTACGATATTACCGTTTTTTATGGCGATCGTACAAGGCCACTCCTCTCCTTTTACGAGGAAAGGCAATAGAATTAATAAAGAGATAGAAAGGAATATTCTATAACATCTCATTTTGAGTACATTTTCTTGGTGGAACCCAATTTGATGTATAGAATTTGTTATGCGAAGGAATGATTACATATATAAACGTAAAACGATCACAAAGGTTTAATAAAAATTTCCAAGTCGGCGGTAACATTTATAAAACCCAGTATACCATATTAGTAATCAATCATTTGATCAGTAAAATCTATTAAATCACCCTATCTTAATAAACTGCCCAACCGAGATCTTCATATATCTTTAATTTAAAAAAGGTTCTATTATTATTAAATTTACCATTCTAAACAGCGTATAAAAAAAATTTAATTGACATTTCAACCTTTATCATAAAACGAATGTTTATATATAAATCCATTTTTTTTCAATCCTTTTAAACCTTTTCTAAAAAATGCTTGTTATATAATCCAAACACTGAAAAATACACTGATTAATACGAATCGTTAGCACTTGAACAGTTAGAACAAACCATGATTGTAAAGTAGAAATCCTGTATCTTATTCAATTGACCAGAAATCAATAAGTAAGTCGATTTTTTTCTAAGCATAGCACAATTTATCATCATCCATTAGGCTGTCATAATTAAAATGGCAGTTAGTCGTGATTATTGCCACAACACTGCAATTGACTATAACGATAAAAAAGATGCTATGAAAAGATTCTCCGCTTTGCTATTGCTATCCGTAGCACTAATGACCGCTTGCCGGAAAGAACCTGATCTTTCCGACCTTTCTTTAAACTTCGTGGTACAGACAGACCGTGACCCCGGAGCGCAGTTTAACAGCTATAGTACATTCTATATTTCTGATACTATTGCATACTTATCTGCAAACAAAAATGATTCAATCCTAGTTGATGAGAATGCGAAGACCTTGGTGGCAACGATCAAGAGCAACATGGAAGCCAGAGGCTACACATTCGTAGAGAGGGATGAAGATCCAGACCTCGGCATCAACACCATCGCGATCAAAGACATTACGGTGGGCATCGTTTACCCAGGTTATTGGTGGGGTTATCCGGGTTATTGGGATCCTTGGTACTGGGGTTGGTATTATCCTTATTATTACCCCTGGGCTACTGCTTATTCAGTTACAACGGGCAGTGTGATCGTAGAATTGATAGACCTTAAAAATGCGGACGAAAACCAGAAGCTAAATGTTGCCTGGACCGCAAATCTTAACGGGGCACTTGGTTCTACTTCAACTAACGTGCAATTGGCAGTAGATGGTATAAACCAAGCCTTCACACAATCTCCTTACTTATCAGCCCAGTAATTCACCCAAAATCATTGCATCATGAAAAAAATTCTCCTTACTATAGTTGTTTTGTTTTTCCTAAACAGGGCAACACAGGCGCAAACTAACCCGGTGAGTAATTTATACGGGTTATCCTGGGAAATCAGCATCCCCACTAACAATGACTTTCTAGACAAAACCAGTTTTGCAGGCGGGCGATTTGAATACCGTCATTTCTTATCCCAAGCGCCGGTTTCATTCGGCGTTTCGTTAAGTTGGAATTCATACGAGCAGTACATCCCCACGCAAACGATCACTTACAAAGATGGTAATGCTGCCATAACAACGGATATGGATCGCATCATATACACCGTGCCCATCCTGGCAACCGCCCATTATTATTTTAATAACAACAGCGCGGTAACTCCCTATGCAGGTGTTGGTGTCGGCGCACAATATAGTGAGCAAGACATTTATTACAACATATTTGTTACAGATGAGTACAACTGGGGATTCGCGGTAAGACCGGAGATAGGTGTATTAATACATCCCAAAAGCAATAATTGGGGATTCCTACTAAGTGCAAACTACAATTTCGCAACAAACAAAAACAGTTTGTTTGATATCAATAATCTTAAGAGTTTCTCATTTAACATAGGACTCTATATTGGTCAATAATAGTAACAAGTACAGTACAAAAATTAAACGGTATAAGAGCTTTGCTTATTAGCAAAGATTTGATGATTGCTAATTTGTTTATGCTTAGGAACGGCTACGTCTTATCTAGGACGTAGCCTTTATATTGAGCTATTACGATGAATAATACATTCATAAAAACGTTTTCATCAAATTTATACATTATTGTCTGACTAAATTTTCAATGAAAAAAATTATAATCGCCTTAAAAGTTCGATTCAATGTTCATCTGCTCGTTTTTGGAACCTTTTTGCTTGCCAAAAAGTATCAAAAAGGGCAAAAATTGGCCATCACGGCCGCCAATTTGATCGCTCTATCCAGCTTTTGTGCTACTGTATGACCCAGCTACCGTTCGCTATTAAAAGTACGAAGTTCTACGGTTTGTTGGCCGGGTTGAATAGATCATCATTCGCTTATATCCTTGACCAGGTAAGGACTTCAAGTAAATTTAAAGCAATTTTAGTCGTACAACAATGATACTTTTAGTATAAAGCTATAACAGCCATAATAAGAAAGAGATCACTTTACACCTATCATTAACAAGTTATTTACATTCCGCGAATATTAAGTGTTACCTTCCTCCTAATTTTAACTATAATAACTTATAATCCGGTCAATGCTAAAAAAACATTGCTAGCTGCGGAAAATGCTTAACAACTGCAATACAATGCACCCGCCGGCAAAAAAACAACCCGCACCTTTGTTGCCATGATAAAATACCAGGACATACCTGGATAAAGAACAAAAAACCCGGCAAATATAGAAATACTTACCAGGTTATTAATATGAGTTTGCATCTAACTCAAACGTCTACTCAAAGTCATTCTCGAACATTCAATAGTTTCGTATAATCAAGAAAAATTATTTAGCTGGAGGCAGTGTAGCCATGATCTTACTAATAGCTTTCGGTATTTTGGTATCGGGATCTTTAATTGGTCCGTCAATTTCGCTATTCCCAACACCTTCCCAAATTAACTCCCGCTTACCGCGGTCAATAACATCGATAATAAGCGAACCATCGATGTAATTATCAACAGAAAAAGTGGTGTTGCTGGACATCATACCCATACCACCCCAATAATACGGGCGGTAAAAGCCGCCGTAACCGTAATAATCAGTATTAGCAGTAACGCTTTTACCCTCTTTCGTAATCGCTACCGGGTTTACCAACAAATCAGCCGTGGAGGTATCCGCTTCAGTATAACCCTTAGCCATCATCGTTGCTATGATAGCCGATTTAACCCTGTTGCGGTTCATCTCGCTGATAGGACTCTCATCGCCTGTAGGATTATATAAAGCGAATGTTTTAAACTTGGAGAAATCGGCATTCGAGTTTACATCATGTGTAACTTTCAATGTCGGTCCACAAGCTACGAGTAATAACATCGTTGCGATGTATAAGGTGATTTTTTTCATATCGGAAGATTTATTTGAACAATTTTTATCATTATTGTCCGACTAAATTTTAACCGGGGAGCAATTTGATTCCTCAATAGTTCGATTCAATGTTCATCTGCTCGTTTCTTGTACTTTTTTGCTTGCCCAAAAAAGTACAAATAAAGGGCACAAATTGGCCATTACGGCCACCAATTTAATCGCTCGATCTGGCCTTTCTACTACTGTATGCCCAAGCTAACCTTCGCTATCAAAGGTGCGAAGTTCCACGGTTCTCTTTGCGGGGGTGAATGTATCATCCTTCGCTTATATCCTTGTCCAGGAAAGGAATTCAAGTAACTTTAAAGCATTCTTAGTCCGACAACAATTAATTTTTATTAAAAAATCCGGTTCACTTTAGCTGTTATACAGCATCATTTTCCTCACCAAGAATACCCGACACTAAATACAGCGCCATAATCGACCTTTTGCGAAACATCGCTTGGCGGCTTGCTATCAAAATCGAAATAGACTTGAATGTTAATATTCAGATGCGAAATCACTTTCCAATACAGCACAATATTTTGGTCAATACGCCAGCGGCCTGATTGTGACAAACTATAAAACAGGGTATTCGTTGCTTGCAATTTCAGTTCCGGTGTTCCCAGTTTAAACAGGTAATAATTTACCAACAAGGGTATTTCCAAGGATAGCGAACTATTATTAGTGCTACTATCAGCGCTAAACTCGTTCTGGGCCGAAATACCGGTTGCAGCCCTGAAATCATGCATACGGTTCTTGATGATAATCGGTCCAATAGCCTCTGCCAATTGAAAACGGGCCCTTACACCTAACTCTGTACTTCTTTGGAATTGGAATGAGGATATTACGAACCATTTCTTCCAAAATTCCCGGTAGGCCTGCAATGTAAAATCAGCTTTCTCGATCCCCCTGAAATCTTTATCAATCGTATACATCAAGTCACCATTATTTACAAAGATCCATTTCTTAGTGCTGTACGTAATCCTGTGATTCGCATTAATACGACCGATGTTACTATTCCTCGAATAAGAGAACCCCAAGCTTACATTCCCGTCCAACCGCTTCCAAAAATCATCATCCAAATTTTGGATGTTATCCAGGTCCTGGATGAATAAATCAACGGTATCCGTAGCTTGGTAAATCCTTACCCAACCGGGGGCTTTACCGTAGTCGATTAACCCGTAATACCTTTGATTATAAACCGTTTCCACGAGGTATACCTTCCGCATTGCGCGGATATACTCGATATCCTTGAGCTTTGCTGTAATGATATCGCTCACGATGTCAGGATCAAAGTTAAGCTCCCCCCTTTGTATCTGTTTGAGCTTTCCCTGTAATACATCTCCATTTTTAAAGCGGATAATATCCAGGCTACTGGAGTCTGTAATTATTTGCGCCCTGAGCATGCATGGTAGCGCGGTCAATAATGGCAACATCAATATCCAAACTAACCTTACCACCGCCAGCGATAATTTCCAGATAATAAGAATGATGACCTACCGCCCAAGAAACCAAGTTCAGAGCGAACTTGCCACCGTTTGTTAAATTGGTACTGCATACCCACCAACATGCTCCAATGCGAAGTAGGATTTTTTTCCAACGAATAATCTACTTGGAGGTCGTTGGGCAAACCATCAATCTTATCCTTGATCGCCTTCGTTATTTCTTTAACCACTAATTTCTGCCCGGGATCTAAAGCTTGGTACCATGCTTCCCCTTCCGATAAAATTTTATCGATTTGCTCTTGGCTCATATTTGGCCCCAGGTCCGACAGGCTAATGGAACCAACGGTTCCTTTATTTACATAAAACCCCGTTGTTCCGATCCAACAAGTAATCGCGCGTTCACGGTGCTTTTTAAAAGAATAGTTATACCCTAAGCGTGGAGTTACCATTAATGCTTTTACCGGTTCATCCAGTTTATCGAGGTGTGTCCAGGTATAGTTGATATCGGTAATGGTAACAATTCCATGATAGCCGCCAGCTATCGTTGTGCCAAGTCCGAAAGTATTCCCTTTAAATTTTGCTTCGCTGGTAAATTGAAAGGGAGAAACGATGCTTACGTTTGTCTTGGCATGCACCAACCCAACTATTGCATATAAATCAAGGAAGGGCAAAAGCCAGAGGTCAATACGGCTGGTCAGCCCTTGCATCGTTGTTCTTACCTTACCAAATTTGATAAAATCCATCGGCACTAATCCATTGCCATTAAAACCTACTTCGAGGTTATTGATGGTAACATCTTGTCTCCCGGCATTCAAGTTAAGCATTACCCCGACCGGGTATTGAATATCAAAACCTTTATATACCGCTTTACGGCCCCAAATTGGGAACCTGTAAGGGTAACCGACCCTTTGAATACTATCCAGGTAATGTTTTTGATTATTGGCGATCTTCATCCCAGCCCCCGCTTGCCCGTAAACAGTCCCAACTAAAAATGAAAGCCCTAAAGCGTATATAATAAATTTCATCATAATTAATTTTGGTGAAAGGCAAGGAGAAAACTCCCTGCCCGCTCAAACCATTTTAATCAACCATTTATGAAATAGAACCCTTAATTCTTAGAAAAGAAAAAGATAAAAATGCAGGGTGAGAACACCCCGCAAGGTTCATCACCTGTAGATTCCACGCTTTGAATGTTACTGGAACCTAACAAGAATGAATCACGATGGCGGGCTGTAATATCTTTAGCAGCAGCTACCGTATTAATGATAACCCGAATATCGTTTATAAGGGTAGAGTTACAGCCTAGGAACTTGTATGATTCCTATCAGCCCTCTACCACCTGTGACTCCCAGGCTGGCTCTACCACGATTTATCGTATCCTCTAAGGTGATGATGTTCTTAATAAAGCCATCTATATTACTACAGCTTAGGATACAGTGGATGACTATAACATTTAACCCCATTTACCAGCTATGGCCGATATTTCCTGGGAATCTACAGTTATGATAAGCCATTGGGAATCTTGCCCGTATATTTAAAACCTACACGGTGAAAAAAATTTGTCCTGATCTTTGAAGATGATGATCCGTTTATGCGAAGGAAGGTTGTATGAATAGATTAACATAGAAAATAGAAAAAGGTTAAATCATTTTAATATTTTTTTTGTCATAGCAATAAATATCTATAATAGTTAATCGATATTTAAATATCGATTAACACCACTATTTCTATCTTCGAAATAATTTTGAAGAAACACTCCCAAACATTCTTCACGTTGTTATTGTTTATTTTTATTGATCCATCAATTTTTTATAGGCATTAAAAAAACAACTATGAAAAATCATACATTATTCTTTGGTGTAATTTGGACAATTCTCCTGGCGTTGGGAGTGCAGGAAAGCTTCGGCCAGTCAACGAAAACACGGAAACCCCCTCCATGGTATGTCCAAAAATTCAAAGTTTCGGCAGGCGCATTCTTCCCTGTAAATAATACCGATATCTCCGTTGGCAATAACAATGGGAATATCGGTACTAATATCGATTTCGAAGACGACCTGGGCTTCAATAAAAATATCGGCACGTTCCTGGCAAATTTTCAATGGAGAGCCAGCAGGCGGTCAAAATTTGACTTGAGCTATTTCCGCGTCGCAAGAAAATCAGATTATACATTAAAAAGAGATATTACATTTGGCGACAACACTTACAACGTTGACGCGGGCATTCATGCGTATTTTAACACTAATATTTACAGGTTCTCTTATGGGTATGCATTTTTAGTTGATCCCAAGTACGAGGTAGGATTACTTGTGGGAGCACATGTCGTTGGGCTTAATACGGGCATTGAATTAACAGGAGCTAACGTGGGAGCCTCTGTCAAAGATGACTTCGGCATCACGGCGCCCTTACCCGATTTTGGAGCCTGGGGAAGTTATTCATTCGGTTCACGATGGTATGCCAATGCCGAATTTGATTATTTTGCCCTAACCGTCAATGATTATAAAGGGCGGATACTGGCATACAACTTAAACCTGAATTACAGGGCATATAAAGGACTCGATATCTCCTTGGGCTTCACCGGGTTGAATGCCAGGGTAGATGCGGAAAAGAAAAGATTGGTCGGGTATTTTAAATGGGGCTATAACGGGCCTTCGGTGGCAGTAAGTTATACTTTCGGGAAGTCAATTCAATAGAACCGTTCATTGATCTTAGTTTACCCAACATTTACCATTGCTTTGAACAAAATATAAAACCCGCTGTTAAGTTAAGTTATAGAAATACGTAAAATCCTCAATTACCTAAGCATACAAAATATTAGCACTCATCTCTTCTCCTAAGTAAACAGTAGCATTCTCTCGCTTTAACCAGTGTATAGTTCAACTGGTATTGGAAAAGTATCGGGGCACCTAAAAAGCAACTCCATACTTAACAGGGAAGGTACGCATTCTAATTTCCCAAGTTTTGAACCCGGGGAATTTATATATCTTCTTAAAGCGGATAATTCATTGGTAAAACAAAATGCTGCTATGATGCATCCTTTCAAATTTTATCATTTCAAAATCTTTAGCATTGGGTTGCTATTAAGCCTATTCATCCCTATACACGCTCGCTGCCAGGAAAGTGATGCTTCGGCAGCCCAGGCCAATAACCCACTGGCCAACATGACCGCTCTCAATTTCCATGACTATTATGTACCGAAGCTCAGCAATACGGAAGAAGGTTCTTATATGAATACCGGCTGGGTCAGGTTTGCTGCACCATTCGCAAAGGGAAAACTGCTGATAAGGGTTTCCGTCCCGTTAAGCACAATAGCCATACAAAGTTCTAATACCGTTACCAATGCAAATGGATTAGGCGATGTAAATGCGTTCCTGTCTTACAACTTCGTATCCAAGCCTGCTGCCACCATCGGTATAGGCCCGATGGTATCCACACCATCAGCAACCAACAATGTATTGGGTACAGGTAAGTGGCAAGGTGGCTTTGCATTCGTGGCATTCATTGCCAAGTCGCCCGTATTCCAGTTCGGTGGCCTGGTTACTTGGCAAGCATCATTCGCAGGACAATCCAACCGTGCGTCCACGAACATCGGCGCCGTGCAACCCTTTTATTTCTGGCAACTGGGGAAGGGAACCTATTTGAGAGGCGCTCCCACCTGGGCATTCGACTTTAAGAACGAGGCTTATTCCGTGCCATTGGCATTGGGTATAGGCAAAGTAGTAAAACTTGGCAGCACGGTTTGTAACCTCTTCGTAGAACCACAATATTCATTATTGATTTACGGAGTACAACCACAATTTCAAGTTTTTACAGGCATTAACCTACAATTCTCAAAAAAATGATGTGTCAATTTTCATTAATCAATAAACTTATGATCATGTTAACTAAGAAAACCGCTGCAATCACCTTGGCACTAGCTTTTACGATATTCTCCCTCGGTGTAACTGCGCAAACAAACTCGAACAGGCCGAAGAAGCCCAATATTATTATGTTGATATCAGATGATACCGGCTGGGGAGACCTCGGTGTTTACGGGGGCGGTGAAGGTAGGGGGATGCCCACCCCGAACCTCGACCGGATGGCAAAAGAAGGAATGCAATTCTGGGATTTCTACGGGCAACCAAGCTGCACGCCCGGAAGAGCCGCCATGATAACAGGGCGTATACCAAACAGAAGCGGGATGACTACCGTTGCCTTCCAAGGTCAAGGTGGCGGTTTGCCTGCCGCGGAATGGACACTGGCTTCAGTATTGAAGAAAGCTAATTATAAAACCTATTTCTCCGGCAAATGGCATCTAGGAGAAGCGGATTACGCGATGCCAATTGCGCAGGGGTTTGATAAGATGGAAAACGTGATCTTGTATCACCTGAATGCTTATACATATGCTTTCCCTTCCTGGAACCCCGACATGTCCCCGGAAATGATAGCCTTCTTTCAAAAAATAACCACCGGTATTTTAGAAGGGGAAGCAGGTTCCAAGGCCAGGGAAATATCAAAAGTGACAGAAGATAATATCGCTGAATTGGATATGATGATGACCGATAAAGTATTAAAACAATTAGATAGTTACGGTAAAGGCGGCGATCCGTTTTTCATGTGCGTAAACTTCTGTAAAAATCACCAGCCCAACTTACCATCTAAACAATTTGTTGGCAAATCCATGGCAAAATCAAAGTATGCAGATGCCGTTGTTGAAATGGATTACAATGTAGGCAGGATCATGGATAAAATTAGGGAACTGGGAATTAGTGAAAACACTTTCGTAATCTACACAGTTGATAACGGCGCTTGGCAAGATGTGCATCCTGATGCCGGGTACACGCCATTTAGGGGATCGAAAGGAACGGATCGCGAAGGTGGTAGCCGCGTACCTGCCATAGCCTGGTGGCCGGGGCAAATTAAGGCCGGCAGCACAAGCTTCGATATCGTAGGTGGCCTGGACCTCATGGCAACATTTGCCAGCCTTGCCGGGATATCATTACCGACACAAGATCGCGAAGGTAAACCGATCATATTTGATAGTTATGATATGTCGAATGTCTTATTCCACGAAGGGGAACCTTTACGGAAAATGTGGTATTACTTTACGGAATCCGAACTTTCACCTGGCGCTGTAAGAATCGGGAAATGGAAAGCCGTATTTAATTTGCGCGGCGATAACGGGGCCCAATCAGGAAGTGATATGCCGGGGCAACAATTGGGTTGGCGCGGCGCCGAAAAGTACGTAGCTACCGTACCTGCCATTTATAATATTTGGCAAGATCCTCAAGAGCGATACGATGTATTCATGAATGGCTTTACTGAAAAAACTTGGACGCTCGTAATCTTCAATAAAGCGATTCAAAATATCATGGAAACTTATGTAAAATATCCACCGAGACCATTACAGAGCGAAGTTTATACTGGACCTCTTGAAATTACGAAGTTCAGGACATTACAGGAAGCCAAAAGAATGCTGGAAGAAAAAGGGGTAAAACTTCCCCAGATGAAGATCGAAGAATAACCCGTCTCAATATAATACCGCTACCGGCCAGCTAATGCCCGGTAGCGGTATCCCTTACACTGATAATATTGCCATGAAAATAAAAACCCGTTTAATTTGTACCTTTCTCTTGATAATACTCGGCTCGACAAGCATGAACATTTATGCACAGGAGATGAAAAAACACGCTATTTCACTAGTACTGGGACATGCTCATATCAGTAAAGGAACGGATGAAAACGGTGGCAAAAAATGGTTAGTAAGCCCGGCATGGGGATTGGATTACAATTTCCATATCAATGAAAAATGGGCTTTAGGTTTGCATAATGACATTATACTGGAAGATTTTTCCATTTATGGTAAAGAAGAGATAGAACGGAATTATCCATTTTCGAGCTGTATTGTAGGCTCGTTCAAACCCAAGGAATTTTTAACCACCTTGATTGGCTTCGGCGGTGAATTTGCCGGGGAAGGTAATTATTTTTTATGCCGGGCCGGGATCGAATTTGGCTTCGGGTTTGGAAAAAATTGGGAATGCAATCCCAGCCTTACTTATGACATCAAGATAAACGCTTATGATACCTGGTTGATTGGCCTAGGGGTAACGAAGTTGTTTTAATGCTTAAACAGTAAGATCAAGATTTATATTCCTGTTCCATCCATTTAATTATTTCCGGGTAAAAATCTTCGATCGTTTTATACCTAGACCTTTGTGTAATATACTGATCAAAGAATTGATATAGCTTTTTAGCCCATTTAAAATGGAAGGATTGATTCTCAATCTCCTTTCTCCCTGCTTCGGTTCCATATTTCAACTTCAATATGCAAGCCACTGCAACCCTTACCACCAATTCATCTGCTTCATTCTCCCATTCATCTTCTTCCAACGTTTTACCATTGGAAGTTTCCAAAAAGAGTTTCCTTATGGCATATACACGATCGTGGTAAGTCGTAATAAAACTTTCCAGGTAAACATGGGAACATTCATGGGCCACCACGTTTATATAAGGTTTAAAAACAACGGGCGATTCATTAGTCAAACTGTCCGTATCTTCGGAAAGATAAGCCAACCTGCTAATACGCACTCCTCTATACTTGGGATTGTTGAGAACAATAGCATTATTGCCGAGATTATTCAATAAATCAAGGTAAATCCTGAATTCTGCCTGCTGATGACTGCCATAGAAACGTTCCAGGTCCTGCAATATCCCGGATTTACGTATCGTATCTTCCGCCGCTTTGCAAACCTCTCGATATAAAGGTTGATGCTGCTCAATGAAGGCGCTCACGTTACAGTCTTTATAAAACCGGTTTAGCCGGTTTAAAAATGTATCGAGATGGCTACTCCTGATGTAATTCCTTTCAAGAGGTTCTATAAGGGCAAACGGCGCCTTCTTCGATAAAAAAATGCCCAGGGAAGCAATATCATAACCATCCCAACTATCGAGGTTCCGGTACCAATTTAAAGCAGGATGTAATTTACAATCTTGAAAATATTGCATAAAATCCCTGTAATACCTTGAAGGCGTAGGTTTCGTTTCCAAAGTATCCTGCGTGGCAAGGGTATAAAATATACTAATTGCTTCAAAACGGCTATCCACGTTTACGGTAAATTTTGCTTGCGTGTAGCCAGCCCGGGCCATTAATAAGGCAATGGTTAAGCAAACGATGTTTCGCATGATTTTGAAATTTACTGAAATATCAAAATCAAGTTATTAAAATTCCCGGGAATTCTGAAACGGGATAATTTCTCAACCCGGCGCCCACAAGACAACTTTGCAGGACAAACCTTTTTGTCACCTATACTTTATCGTTTGCAAAATCATATTACAATCCCATCACCAACCTGAAATTGTAATGGCCCTTCCCCGGTTCCTTTTCCCTGGTTTTAAATATCTCGGCATTCCCTACCCTCGATGCTGCCAATTGCCGCTGCCCTATAGTAGCACTTTTCATATCGTTAGGTAAATTATCTTCATCGATAACTAACTCGGAAATACCGCTATAATAAGAGCTTCCCTTGGTAAAGAAAACCATATCCAGCTCGTTGTTTTTCCCAACCGGTAGCCAATCTTTATAAGTGTAAATATATTTATACTTATATCCCTTTCTTTTTTTACCGCCGATGATATAACTATGCTTCAAAAGCTGTTGTTTTTGTCCGCCGCGTGCGGCATATTCCCATTCCCTCGCTGTAAGTAACCTGAATTGTTTACCGGTTAACTTGTTCAACCTTTCAATAAATTTCAGTATATCTTGGTATGGCTTACTAACCAGGCGTTGGGGATAAACAGGTTGCAAGCTCTTATTTAGCATCACGGTATTCTTATCAGTCCAAAAATTTTCCGTAGCCGGTTTATTCCTGTAGCCGGGAGACAAACTTACAGACGTAATTGTACCGGGCATCACGGCCCACCATAATTCATCCGTTACCAGGTTCTTGGATACATAATAATCGTGATCGATTGAATCCCTATTCGGGCGATACCCGGTAGTATCCTTGTACCCGTTCGATCTGTATACATAAATATTGCAACGGGCATCGCGGTAATATGCACCTTGTTTAACGAGCGCCATTTTTGTAAGGAAGTCTTGAATAATCCTGTCTTTCTCCTTTTGTTCCGACGCTCTCATTGATTTAACATTGGCGTTCCAGGTGCTTTCATTTACAGGCAATAGGCGGAGCTGGTTACTGATTTCATACACTTCTTTGTATTTATCCTCAAGCCCTTCGATATCATAATTTTGCAAATAATAATTACATTCATCCCTAAGTTGCTTGACTTGATGAAATCCCATGTAAATGTAGTCAAGCCTCGTTATGCCGATAACCAGGCAGCTCCTCGACATAATTTTAAGATGTAGCACCTTGGGGTTTTTGAAACCCATATTCTCCAGTTCCCCAATTTTTGCAATACAAGTAGTATATCGATGATTAATATAATCCTTCTCGGCATCTTCATACTTAAGTTTGGCCATCGTGTTCTGCGCCTGGCTTTGACTAAAGACTAACAGGCAGCAAATCATTAGCCCTACAATTTTTTTTACTTGGATCATCATTTATTCTTTTATCGGGTTGCCCCAGTAATCAACTTTGGCTTTCTTTTTTGGTGAAGTTGTTTTACTACTTTTGCTGGAATCCTTTTTAGGCTTAACCGGGTTACCCCAGTAATCTACTTTCGCATTCCCGGTACCGGACTTATTATCGGCAACCTTTACATTTTTCCCATCGTAATGAATCTCTCTTAACACCATACCGGAACCTGTTAAGCTTTGAATAAAATCGGCCCTGGCATCCATAGCGCTCTGCTCATCCATGTAATAACCGTGAATGGTCCTACCCGGGTTCACCAATTTATTGATATCGGCATCAACGCTGGTTTTCAATGGCCAGGTACCATCTACATACTGACCGATTGCGAATACATTAGAAACTTGCAGGATAGGCTTTTCCGCACCTTTATCCCCCGCGACATAATAAAAGAAGTAGTACAATTTATTTGTATTCACCCTGAACGATGAATTTGGAAGCTGCGCGGAACCGTAATAAGAATATTTCTTTAGAACGGCTTCCCTACTAGCTTTTAAATCTCTCAACCAAGCTTCCCTCCTTTTACGTTCTTCATATTCGCGTTGCCGGCGAAGTTCTTCAGCACGGCGGCGCCTTTCCTCCGCCCTGTACCGGGCCTCCTCCTTCCTGGCCTTTTCATCGGCCTCCCGGTTTAATCTTGCCATCTGGTTATTGAAATAAGCGTTCACACCGGATTTTTGCATCGCATATCCACCAGGGTTTACGGCTGCCGCCATCTTTTCCTGCTGTTGACGCTGATAGGCCCTTCTTTCAGCTTCATAATCTTGGTAGCTTTTACCTTTGCTATAATTACTACCGGATTTTTGGGCGCTGCTACTACTTTTTGCAGCGGAAGCATTCGTATTTTTAGAAGTACTTGAAGCGCTAGACTTATTACTTCCATTTTTACTGCCGTTATGTATAGTACTACCTCCCGAATTGCTGGAGCTGGATTTAAGCACAATCCCCGGCGAACTTTTAGCTGCCGTGTTGGAAGCCTTTGCCGAAGCCGTGGCAGCATCCCCTTTAGCTTTAGCATAAGCCTTCCTGATACGCTCCACCGTCGATTTCAAACTATTAAACTCCGTATCCCTCAATCCACTGGAACTAAGGCTGACAAAAGGTTTCACGGCAACCAAGTTATTAACATCTCTTTGGCTTCCTGAATAATACCGCTCCCCTTTAGAATTGGTCTGGGTACCAATGGGCTTTAACAATTCGTACGGAACGGCGCCATACCAGTTAATTACAGGATCCAAACTATTGAAAGTTAAGGTGACGACAGTTTGCGATTGCCCGTTCAACTTTACTTTGCCGCCCAGGCAACTGGCATCTGTAACCACCATTACGGCCCTGCTGAAATAAGCGATATTATTCTCCCAAATATTTTTATAATTCTCACCGAAAGCCTTGTAAAAAGCATCCGTTTCAAACCTGGCCCTGGTATTGTTCCAGTTATACCGGAAAACTTTTCCATCCGGCATCGTTACATCGAGATAAGCAATGGAGATGTGACCATATACGGCCACTTTTACGGAGCTGTACGCGATCATTCGGTGGTCGATAGTAGCGGATACGCCACCAGCACGAACATTTGGGATATCATTCATGGATTGCCGGAAACTTTCCAACAAGTTATCCGCTCCTCCAATTGAAAAAGCACCATCTGATTGGGCATTGGCACGGGGTATCCATTGGATCAATAGTATAAATAGGCATACGGTATGCCTGGTTCGTTGTAGTGTATTCATGACACCTTTTTTTAATATTGGTTCAGGAGCGTTGATCAATCGGAGTTACGCGCTCATGCATCACTTCGCAACGTACGATACATTAAAAATGTACCGTAATACAGTTGATTATACTTCGATTGGCTATTTCACAGGGCGGGCTCATTTCATAGATTTCACACTATTGCAAGCTTCAAGACGAAATAATATTTATATTTATTACACCACAAAAATATCTACGCTTAACATAAGCGACCAATACCAAGTTTTGGGTATTTTAACCGGTGAATATTTCATCCAAATTTGCAATTAGCGCAATTAAATCATGTATAAAACTACTTGGCTGTATATTGTACTTATCATGCTCCTCCTATTACCTGCTGCCAAAGCACAGCCCGGTAATCAATGGACGGACACCCTATTCGTCGATGGCCCCAACCTGGAACACTTATCAAAATACTTAAGCTTCTGGGTGGATAGTTCTGGTAAAGCAGGCATCGAAGAGGCAACGGCAGCCCTGCGGAACGGAAAATTTAAACACTGGACGCATTACAGCACTTTGAATCTTGGGCTGAACCCCAAGCCCTTATGGTTGCATCTACAGGTAAAAAATATTGCGCTCGAACCGGGCACCTATTGGTGGGCATTATATAGCCATGCAGACACCGTGGAAGTATTTGAAAAAAAGCATACTACCTGGCAGGCTATTGATACCATTTTGTATGCCAGGAGACTTAGCGACCGTAAAATTAAAGTACGCTTTGCAGCAACAAGCGTTCACCTTAAGCCCGGCGAACACAGCTCGCTGCTGTTGAAAGTTCAAAACTACCGGCATACGCAACATGCTATCACGGATTTCACAACACCGGGGCACAATTTGTTGTGGGAGAAAAAATTTTATTGGTATGTAGGTTTATTTTCAGGTTGTTTTTTGCTTACCGGTCTTATCAGTTTAATTACAGGAATCGTATTGAGGAAAAAGATATTTATGCTATTCGGCGTTTACCTGCTTTTAATATTATGCATGAACCTGATGGAAGAACTGATGGTACCAGTAGTTTCCAATAAGTTTATATTTTACTTCCTGGCAAGATCGCATTCTTTGCCCGTTGCCATCGTTGCATTATCGATACATTACCATATTATACTTTATATTTTAAACCCTGCAAAAACTACAAAACTCATACGCCGGCTTAGCTCTATAAACAATGTCATACTCGTCTACGGTGGCATCTATTGGTTATCCTATTTTCTGTTTATGGACACGTTCCATCATGGGCGCTGGCCTTACAATATGCTTTGGAATCTCGGCATCGCCGCCATTTTCATTATAATGTTGCTCACCGTATTAATGATTTTCCTTTCCGTTTATAAAAAGAAGTATTGGTTAATTGTGGCAGTTGCCGCTATCTTATTGTTGTATTTCAATCCTGCCGGGTATTTTTTAAACTATGCAGGCATCATACAATATTACAATATTACGTACCCCAATTATTTTTACTGGATCGTAATTGCGGAGATGATCTGTATCGGCAGTATCCTGGCATGGCAATACAAGAAAACGGAGCGGGAGCATTATGAACTTATCAAACAAAATGCATTACAGGAAGAAAGGATATTACAAAGGGAAATTGAAATACTGGAAGAAGAACGCAAGCAAATTGCCAGGGATTTACACGACGACCTAGGCACTACTTTAAGTGCAACGAAGCTGATTATTACCAACAGTTATGCTCATGACAAAAAATTGGTCAACATGATTACCAGGGCCAATACGGATCTCAGGCATTTTTTCAACCAGCTCTCGCTTTCAGATCTGCATGAATTTGGCATCGTAAAGTTATTGCGTTGGAAAGTCAATGAATGCAACAGCATCGGCACGATACATTTTATGTTCATCAGCATCGGTGAAGAAAACGCTATTCCTATCTCTTTAAAGTTAAATATTTTAAGGATCGGCACGGAATTGCTATCTAATGTTTTAAAACATTCGAAAGCGAGCGAATCAACTTTGCAATTAATTATTGAACCGGGCCAAGTTCTACTCATGATTGAAGATAACGGCACCGGTATAGATCTTTCGAAAACCCGGAAAGGCATGGGGCTCGACAATATCGGGGCAAGGGTGCAGCGATGGAACGGTGAAGTACATATTTCAGGCAGCCAATCCGGGACAACGACCATCATCACGATCCCACTGATCCACAAAACCTAAAACCAGAACGATGAAAGCACATTACGATTTAATCATAGTAGACGACCACCAATTATTTGTTGACGGCCTCGTAAGGATATTAGAAGATGAACCAATATTTTCAGTAATAGGTACCTGTAATAATGGAACGGAACTAAAACACCTCCTCAATGGTTCCCATCCAGACCTGGTAATGCTCGATATTCAAATGGCCGGTTCAAATGGTATCAAGATTTGTAAAGAATTGAAAACGAAATACCCCGGCCTTAAAATCATCTTGATTTCGATGTTCGAGTCGGCCAATATCATCCAGGAGATTAAACATGCCGGGGCCGATGGTTATATTCCTAAATCCACGGATGCCGACTTGGTGAAAGTAACTATTACAGATGTTTTATCCGGGAAAGCCGTATTTATCAAACCCAGCAGAACTGAACATCTCGATGACCTTGGCAGCGGCAACAACGCGTATCTGATCAGCCAGAGAGAAAAAGAAATCATAGAATATATCAAAGATGGTTTAACTTCAAAACGCATCGCGGAAGTATTACACATCAGTCAATATACCGTGGAGACCCACCGTAAAAATATCATGAAAAAATTAAACCTGGGTTCCATCAAGGAACTTATTTCCTATGCTTACAAGCATAACATCTGAATACCTTTTGTCAATTTACCCGCCTAAAAGGATCCCCGCATGCTTATTTTGACATCCTTCCGGTGCTTCCCTCATCTATCAAGCGCCCCTACTCCAGTCAATAGCTGCCAAGAAACATAATAACAATAGAATAAAATAAACGGGCCATCTCGCTGGCAGCTACTTCAAATTATTTTTAACCTGCACTGCACCTATAGACCCATTCAAAGGGTCTTATTAAAAGAAGGAATAGTATAAAAATTAGCAAGTTAACCTCAATAACTGTTCAAATGAAACCATATTTACTAAATAAGAATTGTCAAACTTTAGGGTTAACCCAACCTCAAACAATCAAATGAAGCTCTTCTTCACCATGAGAAGAGCTTCTATTTTACTGGTAATATATAACTCTTAAATAATACTATTTTCACATTTTTAATTGGAAATAATATTTCGCATACATTACCCCTCAAAAAAATAATTTCTTCCTCTAATATATATTTCCCTCATTCAAAAAGCGACAGTTCTTTCCTTGCCAGTAATAACCATTTATTAACAAAGCTCAAATCGTAACGACTTGATATTAAAACATATATCAATTATTATTGCTAAAACAATAGGATTGGATTTTATATCAATATTTTAATTAGCACAGCAATATTTTGGCTTATGAAACATTAACCCGAATGGATTTATTGCCACCGGAAGCCAGGAAAACATCCCGGCAGTCTACTATTAATTTAGTATTAGATTTTTTTTTCAAAGCAACTGCACCTATTGGCTACTTATAGGTGTCATTATAAGTAGAAACTATGATTCGATTCGTTACAATTCCTAGTCTTGGATTGAACTATTCAAAAGTGTTGACTTTGGTGGATAGCTAACTAGGTTTAGTACACACCTTCAGTAGCACAGCTAAAAGTGGCAGCTGTGCTACTTTTCAATCCAAATAATGAATCGAAAGTGTTTCTCGGGACATCATAAGCTATAAGATCTGAAAAAGGTATTCAACGTCACGGGTAATAATATTGAAAGCGATCTTCTGATGAAGGCTGCTAACGGGGATGAATATGTTTACAAGTTACTGTTCGAACAGCATTGGAACCGCGTGTACCAAGTGGCGCTCTCCTTTTTGAAAAATACAGAAGAGGCCAAGGATGCCGTTCAACTAGTATTTATCAAGTTGTGGGAGAAAAGGAGCTATTTGAAAGAAGTAGAAAATTTCGAGGCATGGCTATATGTCATGGCAAGAAATACGATCATCAAGTTGATGAATAAAAAAGTGATTAAACCTGTTGAACTGCCCGGCGATGTGCTGCCGGATAATTACTTGACGCCGGAAGCTGCCATGAATTATAAACAACTCGAAAACCTGCTGCAAGAAGCGGTAGAACGGTTGCCCCCGCAACAGTCTCTCATATTCAAACTCAGCAGGGAAAACGGCTTGACTCATCCGCAAATTGCAAAGCAATTGAATATTGCACCGGCTACTGTAAAAAGCCATATGATCAGGGCTTTGAACTCGATCCGCGAATATATCAGGCAGAAAAGCAGCGTATCTTTGTGGATATTTATTATTGTAAGCGGATTTTTCAAATAATGTTTCTTTATGAAACTGCACCTATCGCCAACTTTTAGGGTCATTAATTAAAACAAGCATGAAATCATGAGTTCTACCGAGCTATTTACCGAATTATTGAACAAGTATGTAACGAATGCGATCAGCGATTCCGAAAAGGAAACACTGTTCCAGATGATCCGGACCGGCAAATACCAAGTAGAACTGGCTTATTGTATCGATGAAATCTTCAACCAATCAAAAGAATGGAATATAGCGGAAGACCACCAATTGAAAACGGAAATATTCGAATATATAAATACGCATAAAGCGCCCTTTCGTAAAATCAATTACCTAAAAACCATCATTTCAATAGCCGCCATACTCGTTGTGCTGCTGACCGGATTATTATTTGTTTTGGATCGTATTCAATCTCCCAAACCACCCGGCAATACGGCTATGAACATAACCGGTGAACCCGGTGGCAACAAAGCGGAACTAGTATTGGCCGATGGTAGCTCCCTGGTATTAGACAGTAATAGCCACCGCAGCTTATTACAAGGCAGTACGCGCGTTCTCCAGGAAGGAGATCAATTGCTATACCAGCCTGATCATAATCATGACGAGAACACGGCTTATAACACGTTAAAAACTCCTAGAGGGGGTAGTTATAAACTGGTGCTACCGGATGGGTCAACAATATGGCTCAATGCGCTATCATCGGTAAAGTTCCCGGTTAATTTTAATAACCAAGCTGCCCGGAAAATTCAAGTAACCGGGGAAATCTATATCGAAGTATCTCCGGGAAAACGGCCTTTCATCGTTTCATCCCCCGAACAAGAAGTCCAGGTCCTGGGTACTAAATTTAATATCAATGCCTACGGCGACGAGAATAAAACCATCACCACACTTATTGAAGGGAAGGTTAAAGTTGTTTACAACCATCATAACGAATTGGTTTTATTACCCGGCCAACAATCATTTATCGATCCGCTGAACTCTTCAAAAATAGTGAAAAAAGAAGCGGATATAGAGCAGGTCACCGCTTGGAAAAATGGCTTTTTCCATTTCGAAAACCAAAGCTTGGATAAGATTACTATGAGCTTATCGAGATGGTATAACATAGACTTTAAACTTGATCCCGCTGCATCTGACCTGAGATTCAGCGCAGTAATGGATAGATCATTAAACTTGGATCAGATCCTGTCGGATTTGTCGGCAACGGGCACCGTGAGATTCGTCAAAGAACAGGACATCATAAAAGTTTATTTAAAATAGCAGAACCAAAATTATCATATACAGTAGACAGGTATATGTGTCTCGAGAATGCCGGATAGAGTAGTTGCCCCGATTCTTTCGGGGCAACTTATATCCAAATCTAAACTATAACCAAAATCAACATCGCAGCACCTAACATACGGGTCCTGGAAACTAACCGTTTAAAATTATGAAGTCTAAAATTTTACTGCTTTACTTCAGCGCCATGCTGTGGGGTTATCACGGCTTCGCGCAGATCACGATGTCCAAGAAAAGAATGAGTTATGTTCATTTCTTTAAAGAAATAAGCAAGCAAACGGGTTACCGGTTTATTTACAACAACAATATGTTACCTAAGGGAGAAAACTTGGATGTAGAAGTCAACAACCTTTCTATCAAAGACGTTCTGAGCGAATATCTCAAACCCGCAAATTTGAGTTACGAATTTAGGGATGATCATTTGATCGTTATTAAAAAATCGTCCAAGCCCGTTGAAGCATCTCCCTTGCAGCAAAGTATAACGGTTAAAGGGCGTATATTTAACAGTGATGGAGAAGCACTGCCCGGAGCTACCATCATGATCAAGGGAACGCCGAAGGGAACCACCACGGATGCCCAGGGGAATTTCCAACTAAATGTGCCCAACAACGAAGTTACCTTGGTAATTTCTTACATCGGTCATCAACCGCTTGAATTGAAACCATGGAAGGGTAATAAAATGATCGAGCTGAAAGCATCGACGGTAGATATCAATACCGTTACTATCACCACGGGGATGTTTAACAGGAACAAGGTAACGTTTTCCGGTGCGGTAGCTTCATTTACAGGCAAGGAACTAAAAACCATCGGTAACCTCAACGTACTTCAAAGCTTGAAAACACTGGATCCTTCCTTCGTAATATCTCCCAACAACCTGCAAGGCGCCAACCCTAACCAATTACCCAATATCGAGGTGAGGGGTAAAACAAGCTTGACATCCAATACGGTGAGGGATCAATATTCAACCGATCCCAACCAACCTTTGTTTATCCTGAACGGGATGGAAACTACCTTACAACAAATTGTTGACCTTGATATCAACAGGGTAGCGTCTATTACCTTACTGAAAGATGCCGCTTCCACCGCGTTATATGGCTCAAGGGCTGCCAACGGTGTAGTTATCGTGGAAACGATTCGCCCTAAACCGGGAGAACTTACAGTGTCCTATACTGCCGACCTAAGGTACGAAGTCCCTGACCTCAGGGACTACAACATGATGAACGCCGCTGAGAATTTGGAATTTCAACGCTTGGCAGGATTTTATCAACCTGATTATTACCCTAATTCTACCTTTAATGACAACTTATATAACAACAGGTTAATAGCCGTAACCAGCGGGGTTAATAGCTACTGGCTCAACGTTCCGCTCAAAAACAGTTTTACCAACGGGCACTCCTTGAGGGTTAGTGGCGGCAGCGAAGAATTTCAATACGGCGTGGCTCTAAATTACAGAAAACTAAACGGCGTGATGAAAGGCTCCGACAGGGCTACCTGGGGAGGAACGGTGGATCTGACTTACAGGAAAAACAAGTTAAATATCTTCAATTCGCTATATATAAATGGTACTAATTCGAATGAATCCCCATACGGCAATTTTGAAGATTATGTAAAGATAAACCCCTATTATAGTAAGAAAAGAGCAGATGGCAGTGTAAACACGGATCGATATCTTGAAATATTCACCAGGGATCTCGGCACAAGCGGTTTTTATTTAGATTCATTCAAAGTAGGCAATCCACTCTACAATGCCTTACTCCCTTCAAAAAATAATTCTAATAATATTACTATACAAAATAACCTGAACCTGATCTATGATATTAGCTCAAGCCTGAGACTTTCCGGCGCTTTCCAGGTAAATAAAACTTCCGGAACAAACATCATATTCAAACCGGCGAATCATACAGATTACGATAATACGGATGTTTATCAAAAAGGTCTTTATTCCGAAAGCCGGCAAGATAAACTGAATTACCAGGGCAACCTGATGCTAACCTATCTCAAGGTTATCCAGGAAAATCATAGCCTGAATGCTAATATTAGAACGGAAATACAAGAGGAGAATAAAACGCTGTCAAGTTATTCTGCTACGGGCATACCCGTTGGAGTTAGTCCCAACCCCGCATTCGCCTATAGTTATTTACCTAATTCAAAACCCGGATACAAAAAAATTAAAACCCGCAAAATTAATGCATTGGCGAGCTTCAACTACTCGTACAAGAACAGGTATTTTGTTGATTTTAATTACAGGATAGACGGTTCTACAGTTTTTGGCTCCGCAAATAAATACTCCCCTTTCTGGTCTATTGGCGGCGGATGGAATATCAGTGCCGAAAAAGGTATGGAAACCGTTTATTGGTTAGACATACTCAGGATTAGAGCTAATATAGGTACAACGGGCAACCAAGCCCTGGGCACCTACGCATCAACGGCGGTTTATAAGTATACCAATGATCTAAATTATTTTGGACAGGGACTGATCATCGATCAACTTGGTAACCCCAACCTGGAGTGGCAACGTACGAGGAGCATCAGCGCGGGTATTGATGTCGCCTTATGGCAAAACCGGTTAACCGCGACTTTAAACATCTACCAAAAAAGATCCAGCCCACTCATAACCACCGGTAGCTTGCCCGGCTCTTCGGGTGTTGAAACATACGCTTTAAATGTTGGCGAGTTAAATACCAAGGGTGCAGAATCGATCATAAAATATTCGCCTATTTATAAACTCAACAAAAATGTTATCTGGACTTTGGGTTATACCGGTAGTTTTTATAAAAGTAAATACAAAGGGTTTTCTAATATCCTCAAAAATCTCAACGATGAAGCCCAAAAATCTAATTCACTGGAAAGGTACCTGGATGGATATAGCCCTGATGAACTCTGGGCTGTACCATCCCTGGGAATAGATCCTGCAACTGGCAAGGAAGTATTTAAGAAAAAAAACGGTGAATACACATATATTTATGACCCTTCCGACATCGCCCCCATCGGTGAAAAGCGCCCCGTTATTGAAGGCGTCGTTAGCTCTAACTTAAATATAAAAGGCTTCCTGTTGGGTATCAACCTAAGGTACAGTTTCGGTAAATATGTATTGAACAAAGCCCTGTACGACAAAGTAGAAAATATCGGGTACCAAGACCTCAATAATAACCAGGATAAACGAGCCTTAGAGCTCAGGTGGAAGCACCCGGGAGATCATGCTCAATTTAAGTCCATCGATATCAGCGAAGAAACACCGATTTCTTCCCGTTTTATACAAAAAGAAAATTATCTCGGCGGTGAGTCTATCAACCTTGGCTACGAATTCAGGGCACAGCAATATGTTTGGATCAGGAAGCTTAAGATCAACTCCATTAGGTTGAACGCATATACTAATGACATTTTCAGGCTCTCGAATATTCAATCCGAACGTGGCATACAGTATCCGTTTAGCAACACGATGGCGCTCAGTTTGAATATCTTCTTTTAAAATGCAATAACATGAATTATTTGAAATCTACATATACAGCTATCAGCATGATGATCATCCTGCTAGCATTTCCATCTTGCGATAAATACCTGGATGTACAACCGGAGGATCTTTTTTTAGAAAAATCGGTCTATAATAATCAAAGTTCTATTAGGAATGTATTGAATGGAATCTATCTCGATATGGCCAGCAAGGAATCTTACGGGGAAAGCAACACATGCACCGTACTCGATGTTTTGGCTCAATATTATGATTGCAGTGTAAGCGGCCATCCCATGAACACCTTGCAGAGGTATGAATATGAAGAAAGCGGTTCTATGAGTGAGTTATCCGCGATGTGGAATAAAAATTATAACTCAATTTTGAATATCAATTTATTTATACAGAATGTAAGTCCCGGGAAAGACATACTACCCGGGGAAGAAAAGAATTGGATGCTAGGTGAAGCATACGGTCTTAGAGCTTTTCTAGGCTTCGACCTTTTGAGGCTATTTGGCCCCATGTACCAACCGGATTCACTTTCTGCGGCCATTCCCTACCCGCTAACACCCGAATCAAAAATCAACCCGGTGCTCCCCGCTAAAGAAGTCATGGAACTTATTATCCATGACCTTGAACAAGCTGCCATGTTGTTGGAAAATGATCCTACCAGGTCGGAAGGAGTTATTTCAAATTCTTCGATCACGGACCAGTATTTTAGTAATAGGAATAGACGTATGAATTATTTTGCTGTACAAGCCCTAATGGCCAGGGTATTCCTGTACCGGGGTGATGTGACCGCCGCTAGGAATAAAGCGCTTGAAGTAGTTGAATCAGCCAGCAAATTTTTCCCATGGAGCCCGGCTAGCGAAAGTAACCCGGGTAATAGCAATCCCGACCGGGTGTTTTCATCCGAAATATTATTCGGCTTAGAAAATATTAAGCTTAAAGAAACCCAGAGCAATTGGTTCTCTGCCAGCTTGAACAACGCCAACATATTGACGCCATACCCGGCCAACCTGGAAAGTATTTTTGATAAGTTCGATAATGATTACCGCTACAGGGTATGGTTTACCGTGGATAGGACAACCACCAGGACGAATAAAACTTTCTTTAAATATGCCGATATAAAGGATAACAATTTACCGTTCAGAAACTTGTTGCCGTTGATAAGGATGTCTGAAATGTATTTGATCCTCTCGGAATGTGAGCCTGATATAACCTTGGCAGCCCAGTATCTAAATACCCTCCGAAAAAATCGCGGGCTGCCGGATGCCGATTTCACCGGGAAAAAGATGGATCTTATTATAAAGGCTTACCAACAGGAATTTTGGGGCGAGGGACAATTATTCTATTTATACAAGCGCTTACATCAATCAAAAATACCAAACGGGTCAGGCGGAACAGGGAATATTAACATGTCTAGCGATCAATATGTAGTCCCGATACCCCAATCAGAAACATTATTCAGGTAAATCTTAATCCATTAACCATGAATCCATTCAAACATATTACCATAATATTTTTACTACTAATAACTTGCTACGGTTGTACGAAAACAGAATTATTAAAATATGATTCCGGAAATCAAATTTACTTTGGAAATATTTCCAATAGCAGCAGCTATAAAGATACTTTTTCCTATAGCTTTGCGTTAGATACCCTAAACCGCGATACCCTACTCTTGTATATCTATACCCTTGGAGACACAACGGGTAACCATCGCCCTTTTAACTTATCCGTGTTGAAGGACTCCTCTACTGCCATTGAAGGGAAACATTTTATCATACCACCCCCCGACAGTTTATTTATCCCTGCCGGGAAAACAGGAACAACAGTACCGGTTATTATCTTGAGAACAACAGACATGTATGAAAAATCTTTTCGGTTCATATTACAGCTCAAGCCTAACAACAATTTTGAAACGAATATTCATCTACTCAATCCATTAAGCGATGCGCCTGTATCACTGCTAAAAATTAGGTTTGATATAGATGACCTGTTAAAGAAACCATCATATTGGGATGAAAATGCCGATGCCCTCGGTTCCTTTAGCCGGAAAAAACTGGAACTCTTTGTAAAGCAGCTCGACTTGGACATATCAAAATTCTATACTGAAAATCCATATACAGGCATTCAGCTCCTAAACTATTCCAAAACATTCCAATCCTACTTAAATGAGCAACAGCAATCCGGGAATACGGTATTGGAAGCTGATGGAAGCATTATGAAAATGGGAAAAGATGCACAGTAATTGTTTAACACCAAGATTTATTATACATGAAACATACTAAAACATATATACTGTTACTCCTCTGCCTGTACCTGTATTCCTGCATGAAGGACAAAGGAAACTACGATTATAAACCGGTCAACCTTATCACAATTAACGGTATAGACAGTTCTTACATCGTTGAATATGGATCGAGATTTAAAATCACCCCCCAACTATCCTTTTCCGAAGACGAAACAGGTGATACCAGCAATTATTCCTTTCAATGGATCGCTGCTTACCCATTAGGTTATAGCTCCTATCCCGATACTATTTCCCTGGCTAAAAACCTGGATATGGATATGACATTAGAATTTGGTAGTTGGCACACATATTATAGGGTAACGGATAAAAGAACGGGAATATTTAAAGATTTCCCTTTCACGCTAACGGTCTCTTCGGCAAGTTATGAAGGATGGCTCTTGCTATGTGATCCGGGAGACGGCAGCAGCCAACTGGCGATGGTTTCATACATAGGCGGCAAAGATACCCTGTACGGCAATATTCTTGAAAAAATGGGCTCGGCTTACCCAACGCTAGGAAAGCCGGGGTTTGTTGAATCCGGTCATAGTTATATTAATGAACCGGCTAATGGTACCGTGGCAGTTTTCCTTGCGAATGGTGACCACGCGGGTATTTTAGGGCTTGACACCCTTGAATATGAACCTAAGTATGACCTAAAATATGTAATGTCCATTCCCGAACCTATCACAGACTATACGGATGCCAACTTGAAACTATCAACTTACAGCGGGTTATTATATGCTAAAGGAAACCTCTACACCGTTGGTTCCTCATCAATCAACGGACCGGTGAATACTATAGATAACGGCAGTCAATATTTTACGCCCTCCAAGTGGATCGCGGTAAGCAAACCTTCTGGCTGGAAAATTGTGTTTGATCAATCTACCGGGACGTTCTTACGACAGGTTGGCAATACCTGCCTGTATTTTCAAAAAGGGGAATTATTTGATTTCACAACAGGTAAAGAACTGCTTTTTATGACCGGTACAGTTTATAATGGGGAAGAGGTAGTTGCAATATTGAAAGATGCGCAACTCGATAAAATGTATTTAGCCAGGTTTACAAAAAGCGGAACACAGAATTATTATAATGAAATAACCGGTGAAGATATATTACAAGCAACACATTTTGCCTTCAGCCCGGATTTGGGTTACCTGTTTTATAATGTGGAAGGCAAGGTTTATGAATATGATCCTATTCTCAAAAAAAGTTTCCTGATGCAGGATTATAGCGATCAGAAGATTAGCTATATGGGCTTCGAAGAATTTGCGATGACTTACCCTTCAAGTCCCAATGCAGAAAGGTATATCAATTATTCCAAGAAACTGATCGTCTGCTCTTATAAGGAAGGAGCACCGAAAAACTCCGGGCAGTTTGATTTGTACACCGTCCCGGACATTAACCAACCTATAAAAATTTACAAAAGCTTTAAAGGCGTACCAAAAATTGCAGATGTAGCATATAGGGAAAGATAAAAGTATTCAACAACTAAATAAACTAATTATGAAACCATTAAAAATGCTGGCCTATAGCGGCATCATCGTATTGGCAAGTTGCAGCACCCAAGCGCAGGATCAACATAAAATCCACGGGCAAATTTCTACAACAAATGATCCCCAATGGGCTATCCTGAGATATTATGACGATCATGAGAAGCTCATCACGGATTCTGCCAAAATCGTATCCGGTTCATTTGACTTTACCCACCGGTTAAAGGAACCGACCAAGGGTTATGTTCAAGTTACTTTTAAAGAAACAACCGGCGAAAAAGTAAAGCCTATAGGCATCCAGTTCTATATAGAACCACAAAATGTAACCATTACAGAAGGCACAGATGGAAACGAACTTGATATCAAGGGTTCCAAATTGAACGACGAGGTTGATGAAATATACAAAATCGTTTACCCTCCTAATGGCGATGAAGGATCTGTCGATGAGAAATTTGTTGATACCAAAGTAGAAGCATTCTTAAAGACCCACAGCAACTCTGTTGTATCTTTAGACTTGATTAAAATGGTATATTTAACAAACCCTGAAAAACTGGAAGCTGCCTTTAATGCACTCTCTTCTACTGTTAAGAACAGTAAATCCGGGCAAAAGATAGAAGCTTCCATTAAAAAGCAAGCAGCTGTCAAGGTGGGTATGCAAGCCCCAGGCTTTACAGAAAAGGATCCCCAAGGTAAAGAAGTTTCCCTTAGTGATTTCAAAGGCAAATATGTGCTGGTCGATTTTTGGGCTAGCTGGTGCCATCCCTGCCGGATGGAAAACCCCCATGTTTTAGCCGCATATAATAAATATAAGGATCGCAACTTCACCGTTCTCGGTATTTCATTAGATTCTAAAAAAGAAGATTGGCTCAAGGCGGTTGAGAAAGATCAACTGCCTTGGACACAGGTCTCCGCACTGGATCCCCAAAATTGTAAAAGCGCAGATCTTTACGGAGTAGAATATATACCACAAAACTGGCTGATTGATCCACAAGGTAAAATTATCGCTAGAAACTTAAGCGGTAAGGACTTCGATAAGTTGGACGAGTTGTTACGGTAAGAATACGTAAACCTCAACCTTGATGGTTGGGGTTTACTTTTTATTTCCCTACTTTCAAATAAAATTTACGATAGCCGAATAAATAATATTTAACCAAGCCATGCATTTCATTACTATTTTCTAATCTTTCAGCAGATTAGATTAATGAAAACAATTTTATGAAAATTTTATGCCTCCCCTTTTCCAGTCACCTATAAGAGAAACCTTATCTTTACCTGATGGCAACCAAAACTAGATAAGTTCAAAATCAAGAGAGCAAAAAAAATAGTTGAATTGTAGCCATTATAAAGAGAAAAAACGGCTTTGTAATTCACATTTAATAAAACAAAAACCACACACCATTTATGAAAAGAAAATTCCTGGTGCTGGCTTTAGCCCTATCTACCGGTTTTTCCTTTTGGAATGCCCCGGTATTCGCTCAAAAAAAGTCGGCAAAGGCTACTAAAACTGCAAACGATGTAATCCCGGTAGATCCGGACGTAAAGATCGGTAAATTATCCAACGGTTTAACTTACTACATCCGTAAAAATACGGAACCCAAGAATCGCGCTGTTTTATATCTGGCCATCAAGGCCGGTTCATTGATGGAAACAGATGCCCAACAAGGCTTGGCTCACTTTACGGAGCACATGTCTTTCAACGGCACCAAAGATTTTCCTAAAAATGAACTGATCAATTACCTGCAAAAAGCAGGTGTAAAATTCGGCGCCGATTTAAATGCTTACACGGCATTCGATCAGACGGTTTACCAATTACCTATCCCTACCGATAGCGTGGAGCTGTTCAAAAACGGTTTCAAGATATTAGCCAACTGGGCCGGTATGGTGAGCATGGAAGGTTCTGAAATCGATGCTGAAAGAGGTGTCATCATCGAGGAAGATCGCCAACGTGGAAAGAATGCACAGTCAAGGATGCAAAAACAATTGTTGCCCGTGGTACTGCATAACTCCCGCTACGCGGAAAGGATCCCTATCGGTAAAATCGATATCCTGCAAAACTTCAAACACGAAGAAATCAGGAACTTTTACAAAGACTGGTACAGGCCAAACCTGCAAGCCGTGATCGCGGTAGGCGATTTCGATCCAGCCGCCGTAGAAAAAATGATCAAGGATAATTTCAGCGGCCTGAAAAATCCGGCTAAACCCAAACCGCGTATCGAGTACACTTTACCGGATAACAAGGAACCGCTCGTTAAAGAAGTGGTTGATAAAGAGTTTCCATTCCATGTCGTGATGGCTAGTTTCCGCCACCATACAACCACGACTACCACCAACGAAGATATCCGCAGGAACTTGGTGGAAGGAATGGTAAGCAGCATGATGAAAACCCGTATCTACGAATTGAAACAAAGCGGGCAAGCGCCTTTCTTGGAAGGGATGTTCTCTTACGGCGCTTACCAGGGCGGTATCGTTCGCAACCAGGATGCTTTAAGTGTTGCCGCGGTATCTAAAACACCCGGTGAACTAGAAAAAGCGTTCAGGGGCATCATGGCCGAAGTAGAGCGTATGGCCAAATTTGGTTTTACGGCTAATGAATTGAATGTTATCAAGAAAAATCTTGATGCCGGTAATGAAAAAGGTTTCCGTGAAAAGGATAAAACTTCTTCCGATGCTTACGTGCAATCGTATTTGAATAATTTCTTAACCGGTACCGCGATACCATCGGCAACATACAGCTACCAATTAATGAAGAAGCTGATCCAAGATATTAGCTTGGAAGAGGTAAATAACGCTGCCAAACAAATGGCCAAGCAAGAAAATGTACTGGTGATTGTTCAAGCCCCGGAAAAAAGTAAGGATGAATTACCTACCGCCGCTACCCTGCTGAATGTTTTAAAAACTGCCGGCGAGGGTGTGAAACCTTATGAAGATAAAACAATCAATAAGCCATTATTAGCTAAGAAACCAACGCCCGGTAAAGTAGTGAAGGAAGAGCAGGTAGAAAGTATCGGCCTAACAAAATTAACTTTATCTAACGGCGTTACCGTTTACCTCAAACCGACCGATTTCAAGAATGATCAAATCATCTTCAACTCCTTTGCACCCGGTGGTACTTCTTTAATTGATGATAAGGATTTGTTGGCAAGATCGTATACTGGAAATATTCCCAGCAATGGTATCGGTGAGTTCGACAATACGCAACTAGGCAAATTGTTAGCCGGAAATACGGCCAGCGTGTCTTCTTACATCGGTAACCTCTATCAAGGTTTCAGTGGAAGCACTTCGCCGCAGGATCTCGAAACGGCATTGCAACTGGTTTACGCAAGGGCAACCGAGCCGCGTAAAGATGAGAAAATCTTCAAGAAAGACATGGAAGATTTCAAGGTGCAATTGGCAGCTTCGGGGGTTTCCCCGGCGAGCGTTTACCAAGACACGATTCAAAGTGTATGGTCATCTTATAGCGAACGCGAACGTAAACCTACCGAGAAAGAAGTAGATGATATTTCGTTGGATCAATCTTTCGAATTTTATAAAGATCGTTTCTCCGATGCCAGCGGGCAAACTTTTGTTTTCGTCGGTAATTTTGATGTTGAGAAGATCAAGCCCTTATTAGAAATGTACCTTGGCGGCCTCCCTTCTACCAACAGGCACGAAAATTATATCGACAGGAACATCATGCCATTACAAGGCAAGGTAGAAAGGATCGTTAAGAAAGGTATAGAAGATAAAGCACAGGTGCAATTAATCTTCCATGGCACTTACGAAAATACTCCTGAAAATAATGTACAAATCGGCGCTTTGAGCGATATTTTGGAGTTCAAGGTATTAGAAAGGTTACGCGAGAAGGAAAGCGGTGTTTACAGTCCGAATGTCGGCGCTTCTTATTCCAAATTGCCGCATCCGTATTATTCTTTAACGATTTCCTTTAGCTGTGCCACTGCCAACGTGGATAAGTTAATCAACGCGGCGCTGGATGAGGTAGAAAAGATTAAAAAGAACGGTGCTACCGAAGAAGATGTTGAGAAATTCAAAGCCGAATCACGCCGCTCATTAGAAGTAAGCTTACGTCAAAATGGTTTCTGGTTAAATTACCTGGTTAGTAAATTCCGGGATCATGATGATCCTACCTCCGTATTAACAACGGAAAAACGTTTAGCAACGGTAACGACCGGTTCCATCAAGAAAGCAGCAGATTTCTTCTTGAGTGGAAAGAATTTCTTTAAAGCGGTATTAGTACCCGAGAAAATAGAAAAATAGGTGATCACCTAGGTAAATACCTGCGAAAAACAGGGTAGCCCGCCGTCTTTTAATGATAATGGCTATTTACCAGGAAAGATAGTATTTCATTCTTCTAAAATAAAAGCCCCGCGACAAATAAAATTCGCGGGGCTTTTATTATTATATATCATTATTGTCCGATAAATTATTTTCAATGAAAAAATTATCATCGCCCTCAAAAGTCCACCAGGTCTCCGTCTCCTGCATTTTTTTACTTGCCGAAAAAGTTACCCCGATAAGGCACTAACCAGGATCGCTTACACCTATTTTAGCCGGACAATAATGGTATAAAATATTAATCCATCCAGGACTTCGGTCTATCTTCAGGGGCTTTACCAAATTCTTTATTCGGTTCTTTACCCATAAATACTTTAAACGTTCCTCCCGAAAGAATGTCTTTATGGCGGATATAACTCTTGGTATAAGGCTTACCATTCCACTCTACTTTCTGGATGTAGATATTACCGGGCTCATTATTCACTGTTTCAACAGTAAACGTTTTACCGCTTGATACCTTGAATGTGGCCTTATCAAAGATCGGGCTACCTAAAACATACACGCCGTTGGCAGGATTTTCTGGATAAAAACCTAAAGCAGACATGATATACCAAGAACTCATTGCACCGCAATCTTCATTACCGGCTAAGCCTTCCGGGCGATCGAAATAGAATTCTTTAATTACCTGGCGTACTTTTTCAGCCGTTTTCCATTGATCCCCTGCAAAAGCATACATATAAGTAACATGGTGGCTCGGCTCATTTCCATGCGCATACATTCCGATCAAACCGGAGATATCGCTCGAAGCCTCATCACCCATGTAACCTTCAGCAGAAAAAAGGCTGTCTAACTTGATAGAAAATGCTTGGTCACCACCCATCAACTCGATCAAACCTTCCACATCCTGCGGTACCAGCCAGGTATATTGCCAACCGTTACCCTCGGTAAAGTCTCCATTTTCATGTTTAGAGAAGAAGGGATTGTAAGGCGTTCTCCAGGAACCATCATCTAATTTGGGGCGTACGAAGCGGATGCTCGCATCCCAATAATTCTTGTAATATTTAGCGCGTTTCGCGTAATATTCATAATCTTCTTGTTTACCCATCTTCTTCGCCATAGCTGCAATACACCAATCATCGATGGCATATTCCAGGGCTTTAGACACAGATTGTTCTTCCTTATCTGCCGGGATATACCCTTTTTCCTTGATATAGTTCATACCGAAATCATCGCGGGTAGAGGATGCTTTCAACGCTTCAAATGCCAACTCGGCATCGAAACCATCGAAGCCCTTTAAATATGCATCTACGATGATGGGAACAGCATGGTAACCGACCATACAATTGGTTTCATTACCCATCAAATGCCAGATAGGTAATTTGCCTTGCTGTTTATAGATGGTCAACATCGTGTTTACAAAATCGTTCACCTTGTCCGGGTTGATCAAGGTATTCAAGGGGGCTGCTGAACGGTAAACATCCCATAAAGAGAATACGGAGTAATTATCAAAACCCGGATTCTTATAAACTTCTTTATCTGTTCCGCGGTAACTACCATCGTGATCGTTAAACAAGGCCGGGGCGATCATCGTGTGGTACAAGGCGGTATAAAAAGTACGTTTTGCAGCTGTATCTTTAGTTTCAATGGAAACTTTGGCTAAAACATCATTCCATTTCTTACCGGCGTCTTCTTTAACCTTGGCAAAATCCCATCCCGGTATTTCCGCTTGTATATTCGCCAATGCATTTTCACTGCTAACCGGTGAAATGCCCACCTTGAACTGTAGATCCTTCGGGGGATTATCGAATGACATAACCGCCTTTGCGGATTTCAACCCTTCAAATTTCTCTTTGGCCGGAAGATCGATTATTTCGAAATGCTTCACCGGGATATTTGATTTGATCGCAAACCACAAGCGTTGATCGGCGGCCCAACCGTTGGACATACGGTAACCTACGAAGGTCACGCTGTCAACTTGTTCAATATGTGTATCCGTGGCCCTATCCCAACCGATACCTTCTTTTAAATCTACGATAACGTGCGCGGGTTGTTCCGCGTTAAAAGCATATTTATGAAAACCAACGCGTTCTGAAGCTGTCAGCTCTACATCGATGTCATAATCTGTTAAGTGTACTGAATAATAGCCTGCCGCAACTTTTTCACGATCATGGGTATAATGTGAACCGTAGCCACTGGTAGGATTTTCCTGCGTGCCGGGTTCCGTTCTGATGTCGCCTGTAAATGGCATCATTAATACGTCGCCTAAATCACCGATACCCGTACCACTTAAGTGGGTATGTTGAAAACCGATCACGACGCTATCGCTGTAGTGGTAACCGGAACACCAGTCCCAGCCTTTCACGATATTAGTCGGGCCAAGCTGAACGGCGCCGAAGGGTACATTAGCACCCACGAAGACGTGCCCGTGGCCGCCTGAACCGATATAAGGATCTACATACTGTACGAGTGATTGCTCACTGTTGGTTGATTGGTTCTGTTGCTGGTCGCAAGCTGTAAAAGTAACTGCTGTTGCTGCCAGTACAGAAAAGCAGCGACCAAAGTAAACGTGTTTCTTCATTGAATTGAGTATTTATAACACACTGCGGGAATCATTTCCCATATTATTATTTACATGAATTGAATGAATATCCATGTATAAGAGCGTCACAAAATAAAGTCGGCCTACCGGATAATACAAACCGGATGAACTAAATACATTAACAAGTTACACCACTCATCACAAACGATTGATTATCAAATCATTAACAGATAGCTAAATATCCATCTAAGCATCAATAAAGCTGCATAATATTGATAACCAACATCTTACACAATGAAAGTGCAAGCATTTGCTAAATCGTATTAGCGAAAGCTAAATTTAGAGAAAAAAATTATAATTAGCGCGGGAAAAGATTATTGCACCCATACCTCGTCGCAAGCCATCATGACCTTGCGTCCTGGCTTGTAGCGCCATGAAGGTAAAGACGGGATAGGTTGGGCTTCTATACGGATGGCTTTTATTTCTAGATGAACGGGAATGGACAAACCGCGGAATTGGACTTTATAATCCTCTTCTTCTACTCGGGGTAAATCATTACCGAATACCTTTTCGAAATTATGGCCATCCTTCGAGATGAAAATATTTACATGTCCAGGGGGAAAAATCCAGTGACGCGGATCTTGAAGAAAACGGGTACTGATCGTATCCACGGCAGTAACTTTACCTAAATCAATATCTACGATCATCGGGTCACCGTAAAAACATTGCCAGTTATAGCTAAAATCTGCATAACCCGGTGTTTCGTCTACCAAGGTTTCATAGCCGTTGGCAGGGAAATTTTCATCCGGCGGAAATTGATATTGTACCGTTGCACCTTTTGCCTTGTTTAACCTAACCCCGGCATCGAGAATACTTTGCCACTCTTCCATGTAAGCGGTCAGCGTTTGACCGGCTTCTGCTATTTCGCTAACACCTGTAGCCTTCGCTACCTTTTCAAAATATTCAAGCCTTTGCGGCCATTGGGGCTTAACTTCCCACTGGTTATTTCTTTTAATAAATATCCCGTGATCGCGGTTATGATAAAACTTCGATTGTTGTAACACCACGTATTCCTGTGAAAGACGCAAAGCCTTGACGCGCTTTAAGAGTACGGGTTTTGTTTCAACCGCCGCTTCCGCGCGATCCAATATGCTGCTGAATTGATCGATATAAAACGGCGACAGGTAACCGTCGTGATCGTTCACCGGGTTACCATAAATATCCAGCCGCGTATTAGTTTGTAAAACGGACTCTTCCAACAATTGAAGGTATGATGAAACGGCAGAAGCGGCCTTGCCGTAATAATGTTCGAGGAAAGTCGCGATCAGATCATCTGTAGGGGCATCCGTATTCCATAATTTATTGGCAGTAACATATGCCTTGAGCGCTGCCAGGTCCGAATATGTATCACCGCTTCCCTGCTCAAAGATTCCTTCTACCCCGCAACTCTTTAAATAGGCAATATTTTCAGCAGTTGTTTTAACCGATAAAAATGGCGTCAAGTAGTTGGTAAATTGCGTGCAATAATCCCAAACCATTACATGTGGAGTCAAGTGCAACCATGCCGTTAAATCACGCCTAAAACCTGCGGCCGACGGATCTTTCTCCAGGGAAAAAGTCCTGTACGCATCGATGGAACTTAACATGATATGAACATTCGGCGCCGGCTTGGTATGAAGTGGCGCATGCTTGGTTTCGAGGTAAGCCAACGTGGTAAATTGTTTCGCTGGAAAATGAGCCGCCACCTTGTTGACGAAGGTGATCAAGCTACCTTGCACACCGCCGTCGAGCTCATTTTGCTTCGAACAGGAATCGCATTCACAAAATTCACCGCCATCATTAGCGGCAATACTCCAATATTTCGCTGATGGATTTTCTTTAAAAGCGCTGTCTAAATACCGCAAAGTAATTTGTAATACATCCGGGTTAGCGAGGCATAGCTGCGTTGCTTTCCGTTCCCCGTTAACCAAGGCAAAATATTCGGGATGCGATTCAAAGTATTGACGCGGCGGCACCAACTTGAAGAAAGAATGCCCCCATAAGCCCCATAGCGCTTCGAATTGTTGTAAACCATACCAATTTCGATATTCCCCGTCAAAAGCTGCCGGTAAATAAACTTCCCTGTAATCAAAGGAAGGACTTTGAAGCGTATTATAACCTTTCGGCACCCTGATTTCCTTTAATTGCGGAACAGTTGCCGAACCCTCATCCCATTTCTTGGCGCCGATGAATTTATCTATAAAATAATATACGGCCTGAAGCATAACCTTCGTATCATCCCCACAAAAAAACTGTAGATCGTTGCCTTGTTGAGACAACCCGAAGCCGCCGGCTTGCAAGGATGCGCCCTTGATACCGCTTAGCCCCGGTTGCAGCTCCAGGTAAAAATAACTTCTACGCCTTTCCTTTACCGAATCGATTATTAAAGTTATCCCGGTAGCACGTTTTATATAATCCTGTAAAATACTGGCAGCTTTACTAGTCGACACATCCGCTTGGGCAGGAATTACGATGCGTGTTTCCAAGCGTTTACTAACGATGGTAATATCCTGTCCATACATCATGTTGGGCAACATTAACAGTGATAAACATATGAAGATTCCGCATTTCAGCATCCTTAAAACCTTTGTTGGAAACTAAAATAAATATCGAACTGGTTAAAATATCCATTAGGAATATCTTGCCGGATGTAGTTCCCGATAATACCTAAAGTTGTATTAAAATGAATATTTTTCTGGAAGCCGGCGCCGATATTATACGATGAAAATCCTAAGCTATTGTACAGGATATTATTACGCCCGCGGTCATCCGGCGAAACACCGTAACCACCAAGTAACGTAACATAACTCCTGCTTTCATCAAAATAATAACGGTTGGTTGCTACTACTGCCGGGTACATATTCCCGGCATCAAAAGTGCCGAAGCCGCGTACATTCACCCAATAATGCCCCCATGTTTTCGCGACGGAAGCTACGGCTGTGAAATTTCGTACCGTATCGATCTGCGTATAGCGTCCACCCAACTCAAGTTCCCAACCGGGATTGAAATTACCGAAGATAGAATAAGCCGCGCGCCAGGTCGGAAAAACAGGTTGATCTGGTGAATAGCCGATATTTACGAAAGAGTAAAATTGCTTGCCGTGTTTTACGTACGACTCCAGTTCAGCTTGCCAACCATCATCAAAACGGTGACCGTAATTGAAGCGCCCCGCGATGCTACCCCATTTGAAATACCTCAAATATTGTATGGAGCTGATGCTAGCCGGTTTCCGATCCTTTTCATATACTGTCTGCAAATGAAAAAGGCTCAACATATTCCTATTCGATTGCCATTTAAGGGCATCTGTATAGCGTTTCCAATCCTTATCACCTGGATTGTATTCCAATACCCTGGATGCATTTTCGGCAGCATCTTTATACATTCCCTTATGCTCGTAAGCAACGGTTTTATTCTTAAGGAAAAACAAGTTCGACGGACTAATAGCTAAACCGCGGTTGCAGGTCGCAATAACACTATCATCACTTCCGCGTTGTACATACACCTTTGTAAGTCCTTCCAACGCGGTTGTATCCCGCGGGAAGCCCGATAAGATCCTGGACCATGTCGTAGCGGCGCTATCCCATTTCTCGCCCCGCTGCTGTTCGATAGCTAAGCTGGTTAATTCATCTTTATAAAATAACCGGTACCGATCTATGTTGGGAAACTGGTTCATTAAGGGCATTACCAGGTCGGCAGCCGCGGCATGATTGCCTTGCAAACAGGCTAACACGGCTTTTCGAAATACGACCATCGTATCGCCGGGTTCGGAAGCCAATAGCTTATCAGCATGTTCTTCCGCCAATTTATACTTTTGTTGTGCCATGGCAACCTGTAAAGCTCTCCAACGTGCCAGGTAATTTCCCGGTTGCACATTTAAAACCGACTCGAAAGATTTACCCGCTTGTTCCCAATGTTGCATCGAGAGTTGTTGCATCCCGTTTAACATCCATAAATCGGCCTGCATTTGTTGTATGGTGGCGTCATTTCGATAGTACGACTGGATCTGCGCCAAGGTTTTTTCCATACCTACCCTGCTTTCCAGCTTTTGATAAACGCTAAACTTTTTAAGCAACCAATCTTTGTCCTTTGGATCCCTGGCCAAGGCCCTATTCGCATAATCGAGGGCATTATTATAATTGGCACGATCCATTTCCAGGTTGTACAGGTATAATAACACCACCTGGTTACCGGGTTGGTGCTGTAAAACTAAGCGCCAGTCTTGAATAGCTTTGCTTGTATCAGCCAGGGAGAGAAACAGCCTACCTCTCAATGCATATATATCCCAATACTGCGGGCTTTCTTCGATAGCTTCATTAGCCAGCTCTAAAGCCTTGCCGTAGTTTTTATATTGATTTGTTTGGATGATAGCCTTATTGAACAAATAATCTACATCTACTTTCTTCTGTTGCGCTAGCAAACCTAGCGGCAATAAAAGCAAAACTGGAATATGGATACAGTTAAATAATTTCATCTTATCGATCATTTTGTCGGGTTAGCCTGGCGGTTTTGAAAGCCTCTTCTCTGCATATTTCCCCATGCGTGTTTACGGTTGGTCAACTGGTTAAAATACCCCGTTATGGCAAACCACATAACCAGCGGATGGTACAAGAAAGGTTCCAATAGCGCGGTAAATATCAACCCTATCACTTCTTTCCAACTATTGTAATAGCGCATGGTTAACTGGTCCCAGCAAATAGCCAAGGTAGTTATCAATATAGAAAAAGTATATATAAATACTAACAGTATGAGCGCGAACTTCCAGTTGATGATACCCATTATAACGATATAGATATAATATAATATCCCTACAAATTCTATTATCGGCGCTAAAAACTCGAAGAAGAAATTATATGGGAAGATGATCCAACCCAATTTTTTATACTTCGGGTTGAACAACACTTTCGGATGGCAGGTAAAGGTCTGCATTAATCCCCTCGCCCAACGCACCCGTTGCCGTTTATATACTTTTAAAGTAGACGGGCCCTCCGTCCAGCAAAGCGTTTCCGGAACATAGCGGATCGCGTAAGGTAATTTCTGTTCACACATATATTTACTCATGCGGATCAGCATATCCATATCTTCACCGAAGCTCTTGGGATCATAGCCCCCGGCATTGATCACGACATCCTTATCGAATAAACCCAACCCGCCGGAAACATTCGGTACCGCGTTCAACATTGTCCACCCCATTTTACCTAATACGAAAGACCGGATATATTCAATTTCCTGGAACCTAGGAAGAAATTCATCCGGTGGTCGTACCCTGACGATCATCCCCGCATCTACCTCGCAACTATTGACCATCCTCAAGGCGGCCCCCGTAGCGATAACCCGTTTAGGTTCCTGCATGAATGGTTCAATTAGTTTGAGCAAAGTATCGCGGTCCAGAATGCAATCGACGTCCGTATTTAGGAAATAGTCGAACGAAGATGCATTGATCCCGGCATTGACGGCATCTGCTTTAGCTTTTCCATTTACTTTATCAACCACCAGTAATTTTGCATAGGCAGGGTTCGTTGACTTGTAAAAACCTTTCACCGGTTGAGAAGGAATCCTTACATCATAAGCGAATTCAACCTGTTTCAGCTCGAACTCCGTTACCAGCTTTTCCAGGGTATCATCGGTACTCCCATCATTCACGATGACCACTTCGAACCTGGGGTAATTTAATGTCAGCAGCGACCTGACATTATAAATAATTGTTACCCCCTCGTTATACGCCGGGGCAATTACCGATATACCGGGAGTAAGTGGGGATGCCACTAGGCCAGTGGTATTATCTTGCAAAACTTGTCTTCTTTTATAACGTTTAATAGCAATAAATGAAAGGCAAGCCAACATGGCGTATAAAAAGAATATAGCCGCGCAGTAAACAAAAATAGAGCTCTCGTAAAAATGAACGATATGTTGCCAGAAAGATTGCTGCATCAATATTTAATTAAAGGATTCATAGCATGGTGAAGAAAAACCAGGGAACCGGCATCCGAATGGGACTCCAGTTCTAATAATTCTTTCTTGGATAATGCTTCATGGTTAACAATAGATTTCGCACTATGTTTTCTTAATAAAAATTCACCGGAAGTTTCAAACACATCTTCCAAAAACGCCAGGTATTTACCGCTACCGATACGCCCTAATGCCTTTAAAATCTCGACTTTTACCGCCAAGTTTGCCGCCGGGTAAATGGCGACCATGGCGGGCTCAGCTTCTTCAGCGACTAACTTGCCTAGACTATTAATCGCATCTACTTGAAGGGCTTCATTATCACTATCAATATATCTCATGATAGCGGGTATAGTTTCATATTGCTGGAAATAAACGGCTAATTTAAAACAGAAAGAAATTACGCTCGGGTGGCAGTCAGCGTTCATCCACCGGGAAAACAACGGTAGTTTCATATCCTTCCGCTGCACGATAATATTGAAAAGTTCGAATTGCTCCCAGGTCACAAGCGGGTTCCTTATATCGCTTAAAAATTCAAAAGGCTGGTCTTCACTCATCTTCACGAAATAACACCTGGATATCCCCCTCACGTAACGGTTCCTATGATGTAATAACGGGAATATTTCATCTTCCATGCCCCCTACTTCCATGCTGAACAATTCACTGATCGCGGATACTTTTTTATTCCACCACAGCGAATTGATGTTGCGCTGCGCATCATTCTGAAGGCGCAATGCGATATAAAGTTGCCTTAATTTGTTAGACACGCTACCGCTGAAGTTCTTGCGGTATTCCATAATCCTTTCAACCAGTAAACGCCTCACCCATTTCTTTTCTAAGGGTAGTACATGGAATGCTTTGGAAGGCAAAAACTCGAAGCCTTTATCGTCTTGCAGCCCTTCATTCATTATAACCTGTTCTAAAACCAGGGAATCAGCCTGCTGGATAAAACGGGAGTTTCTCCGGCCCTTATAAGCCCTTACGCCCCTCATGATGAGGATACTGATAAATACCATCGCGGTAGTTACAATCGCAAGTAAGGAGATCACGATTGCTATCTGGATAACAAGGGGTAATTGAGAGAATCCCTGGAGGATAAAGTTTTCCCAACTCATGAAGCGAATAAATTATAAAACAATATTCAATTATATTATGCTTGCGCAGCAATTAAGCGGTTAACCCTGGAAACCAGTTCAGCGGGTACAAAGGGCTTTTTCAGGTAATCATCAGCACCCAGGTCAAAGCCATCGGTAACAGAAGACTCATGGGTAATCGCGGAAATGATAATAACGGGAACGCGGTGTTTTTCCTTGTTCAGCCTGATTTTACTTACCAATTCTAACCCGTTCGCAAACGGCAGCATCAAATCGGTAATCACGAGATCATACTGTTGGGATGAGAGGAAGTTCATGGCTTCTTTGCCATTCTCTGCGAGGTCAACCTCGTATCCTTGCTTGCGTAGAATTAAGTTTATCGTTTTCAACATCAGGGCATCATCTTCGATCACTAATATCCTTTTCATAAATTGATATATTCGGTTTTAATCTGTCTAAAATGAACTTGCTAATAAATGTCCTTATATGATAAACAGTTCTAATTCGCACGACAACCACGAATACCATGTATTTGAACCGGGGAGGTTTTTATTTTGGAGTAAATAAAGATATAATTAGATTTTTTCGATTCGGTCGATAACTTCTCATTACATAAGCCATGCCAAATAAAGTCTTTACTGCTATTTTCTTTGAAATAATTACTTCCTATTATTAATTTTCATCCTATAATCTCAGACACAAAGGTAATGATCTAATCTATCCGGTTACTTAACTGCGACCCCTTAACTACAAATTAACATTTTTTTTGAATAACTTGCTGAAAATTAAAGCACTAAAGCCAGCTAACTGCGGCGCCCCCTCCTGCCTATTTACCAAATATTAACATCTTCAGGCATTTCCATCCTGAGCATAGCGCTTCGATGGCCAAAATTGAAGGACGTAGCCAAGCAAAAGCGTAACGTAACTTGGAATACATCCTGCTGAATATTTTCAAACGAAACGTCTTTCAAAATATAAGATGAGCAGGATAATTTGTTATTCCATTTTAAACGACCAGTTCAATAAAATTGCCCGGTACATCAATCTTAAAAGAACTATTTTTTCAGATCTTCAGCTTGGGGGCGCCGGGGGCAATGTATGCTAAGTACCCAAGTTGAAAAATGCATGGAGAAGTGCCATGCCAAGCAATTTCCAAGTCATGTATGTAACCCGATCCATTATTAATACCGTTCAAAACATTTCGGATTGTAAATAATAAGACAGCATTTATATTTGTTATATCAAATTAGTTAATTTTTCACCAAACCGACCGAAATGAATTTCAAGAAATTCTCGTTCTTGTGTGCCCTTATGCTGGCCACTATTTGTTCTTTCGCGCAAGAAAAAGCCCATTTTGAACAAGGCAATTTTAAAGCCGTTCTTGCCCAGGCCAAAGCCGCAAACAAACCCATTTTCATCGATCTCTATTTCGAAGGCTGTATGCCCTGCAAAAAGATGGACCAGGATGTATTTACCGATCCCAAGGTAATCACTTACCTTAATGGGAATTATATCTGCTTTAAATCGGATATTTTCAAAGAAGAAGATGGTAAATTCCTCTGCCAAAAATTTGCAGTAGGCGGATTCCCTACTTTTCTATTGCTCAGTCCTGACGGGCATTTAATCAACAATTTCTCCGGGTATACCGCTACGGATCGCCTACTGCCGCTCTTAGCAGACGCGAAGGAAAAAGCAGCCCGTAAAGAAGTGAAGAAGTTTGACAACAAATTCAATAACAAGTACCCTTCCTTCTACCATACGCGCTATTTCAACATGTCCGACAAATCGGATAAAAGCGAGGCAATAGCTGCTTATGAAAAGCAACAAAAGAAATATAAGCCGGAAGTAAATTTCGTGGTACAAGGCATCTTCTTACAACGCTTGTCAGAAAAAACACAGGAAGATTTTTATAATAAAGCAGCGCAGTATGCAAAAGACTACAGCGCTGAAATTGCCGGCAGAGCCATGACCTTCATAGCGCAGAAAAAAGCCAAGAAATTTGCTGCCGACAAAGACAAAGCAGGCTTTGACAAGATGCTCGCATATATTAAAACGGTATATAACGAGCGCGACTGGAAAATTTTCGGTTTACCGATCTGCGAAGAGTTCTATAAGCAATACGGCGATTACCAAGCATTTGTAGATTATGTGAACAGTACCCCCAGTTATACACTCATTGATAAAGCTATCCTGGTTAACAAGGTTTTACCTGGAATAAAGAATAACCAGCAAGCAATCCAGTCTATGCTGGAATGGTTCAAGGACGAAAAGGCCGTATCCGGAATCAGCATGGTTGCATTACCGGAAGTTCAGTACACCATTTCGGCATTAAACCTCAAGGCCGACAATCCGTGGGAAGCCAAGAAGTATGCACTGGAGGCATCCCTCATCAAAGCTAAGCACAAAGCTGAATGGAATGCCGATATCATCAACCAGTACACGGCAAAGTTATTAAACGGTGAAAAAGATATCGAGTTCAAAGCCGTAAAAATTAGCAAACCTATTCTCATGGACTAAACCCAAACATTATTTATGATTAAAAATATCTTGTTATTTTCAGGAGCCTGCTTGGCCTTTACGGCTTCGCATGCACAGTCTTCTAACAGTGACAGCCTTCAATTAAGGGGTTACGTTAAAGGTATCCAGGGGGCGCATATCAGCATTAACCTGAAGGAAGATGATGGCAGCATAAGCCGGTATAGCACAATCGCGGCAACAGATTCTTTCTCCCTCAAAATTAAAAAACATACCCAGCCTGTAACTGCAACTGTTTCGACCGATAAATTTAGTACAAAAACGTATCATGGCTTTGACGGTAAGGAAATTAAGACCCCCGCAGGCATAGGATTCTTCTTCGTTACCGATAAAGATCTCGTACTAACCGGCCATACAACCCTTCATGGTGACTGGCTCGTGAGAGGAGATCGTGTCAATAATCAATATGCAGATTTCCAAACGGATAACGCTGAAATCCATGAATCTAACAAGCGTTATTACAAGGTTTTAATGGAAGGAAATCCCGCAGACACGGTTAGCATGCAACATGCAATGGGCTCTATAAAGAATAATTCAACGAAATTGTTCCACTGGGTACAACAATTTATGGCAACGCACCCGGATGACTATTTGAGTTTGTATTTCCTAAACTCTTACAGGAATGGCTTCAGTGAACAGAACTTGAAAAAGCTATATAACGGGATGGCTGTTACTTATAAAAACACACTACCGGCACAAGAAATAGAAAAACAATTAGCCAAAATTGCGCCGATGTCTGCCGGGAAAGCCTCCGCGGAGTTCACCAGGACGAGTATGGACGGTAAAACGATCCGTTTATCAGATTTTAAAGGGAAGGTTGTATTACTTGATTTCTGGGGAAGCTGGTGTGGCCCCTGCCGCGCTAGCCATCCGCATTTGAGGGAAATATACGAAAAATACCATCCGAAAGGACTTGAGATTATCGGCATCGCCAACGAAAGAGGCAGCTTGGAAGAAGCAACAGCCAGTTGGAAACAAGCCGTGAAAGAAGACAAGATGCAATGGATACAAGTATTGAATAACGAAAAAAAGGATGATAATATATCGAAAGCCTATTATGTTTTCGGTTATCCCACCAAGTTTATCATCGGCAAAGATGGAAAAATCGTGTTAAGGGCCACCGGCGGCGGCGTAGAAGATATCGAGGAAATGCTGGATAAGTTGTTGGGGGAATAAGGTACATTATTTACGTTTAGCTAATTATAATAAAGCGGGTATATCATTTTAATATGGTATACCCGCTTTACTTTTTACCTTATTGACTCATGGCATTTAAAGCAGGTCATGTATTATTAACCGGAAGGTTTGGTTAAAAGGGTAATAAAAAGGGACTTATTTATTGTACTGATATTGCGTGCATGACATTCGGTATGATATAAAAGAAAACCGCCCAATTAAACAATCGGGCGGTTTAGGTTATTATTCCAACTTTGCATTGAAGTTATTAGAAGGCGATGTCAACTATTTTATCAAATCCTGAATATTCTTCTAGCAATTCTAACGGACCGTTCAAGGTTGGTACATCATACACTTTAAATGTACCACCACCGTTTGATTCATTATAAGTAGCGATAAGCAATTGATTTCTGCGGCTATCGCTAACGCTATACTTCATAAAACCGAAGAAAGTAATATTAGCTGAACCCAAGTCCATCATTTCATAAGTTTTTTGAATTACTGGATCATATTCATAAACTTTACCGCCAACGTGATAGAAGATATAACCACGGTTACGGCTGATAGAGATATCTTCCGCTTTATCAAAATCGGTTGCAGTAATTTCCCTAAAAGCAGATTCATATAATGAACCGTTATAGTTATAGATATTCAAGCAATAATATTTTCCAGTTGTCTTATTCTTCATGATAGCTTGCGCTTCACTTGGATTATATGCAGTAACGTTTTTCATGTAAACTAAATCATAGTTCGGATCTTGATAAGGGAACAGGTCGTCACCTGAATCAGGCATTTCAATACTACTGTTTGCGGCCATCAAATGCCTAACAAATCTATGATTTTCAACATCGTACAATATTGAAGGATTCCTACCATCACCAGCAATATAAGGAGACACTTTAAAAGTAGTATTCGTCCCCTTTATCAAATTAATAGGAATACCGTAATTAATGTAATTAAACACGCTTCTAAAATACATTGTACTGTCTTTATACATATAAGACACCCTATCACCAGGAACTGGATAGATAAAATCCGGCGCATAATTTTCATCAAAATCACCAGCCATCTCATAAATTATATTATTCGTAGGCTTCCAAGTTAGACTATCATTTATGTCAAATTTATTCGTACCTGTTGTCGTTGAAATATATACGCCATAAATTGGTCCACGGTAATATGTGTATTGAAAACGTGTAATAGCGAGTGGCTTGCCGGTTAATTCATAATCTACCCCGTTAGCCTGCAACGCGTCATAAAAATATACGGGCGTATCCTTTTCAAGACCAACAATACTAAATAACGGCGCTCCATCTTTCTTTTCCGAAAGTACTAACCAACCGGTATTGAACTCTGTCTTTAAATATAAATGACACCGATTTTCATAGAAGACCCCTGTTTCTTTGTCGGTGACCCTAAGAAACAAGGCATAATTACCTGCTTTAATGGAAGATATCCACTCTAAGTTCATCTCAGATCCGATAATGATCCTATCTCCGGACAAATATCCTTCCGAAGTTTCTTCGTAAAGGAACCACTGATAAGTATATGCAGAATCAGGCTTGGGAAGCTTGGATTGCGAAAGGCTTGGATTGATCACCAACTTACCTGCATTGATTACTAAGTAACTATCTTCAATACCCGAGATTGCTACATCATTAAGGGCATGGTAATCGTAGTTACCTTTATCCTTATAACAAGAAGTGATAGTTGATGAAAAAACCATCATCACCAATATTATTATAGATAATTTCTTTTTCATTTGAAATAAATTAAATATCATCAATTATTGCACATACGAACCCATCGTCATCTCTGTGCCATCCTCATCATAAATAATGTTACCGTTTTGTCTCTGCAAATTCAAATAGCGTTGCACGATAGTGGCATAACCCATGACAGTAGGTATATCACGCACACTCGCAAAGTCAGAGTACGATATATTCAACACTTCAGATATAAGTTTATACTTCTTCAGGGAAAATTTTCCGAATAGAAAGTCAAGCCATGTACCCGGTTTAGTAACTATATCAGACACGTAAATACGCCAGGTAGTTAAATTCCTCTTCTTTCCAGTCACTTCATCTAATACAACGCTTGACATATTTACTTTAAAATCCTTACTATCTTTCAATGCAATATCCATAATGATTGTATCCGTTGCCATATCTTCTGTTCTATGGAAAGTAATAGGGAGTATTGCCTGATTTTTTCCAGCTTCCAGGATCAACTGATCAGCATTCCAATCATAATGTTTTCCTTTCACAGCATTAGATCCTGGCAAAACTTCGAAATTGATAACCCTATCATAATCTGTAGGAGCTGCAGCTACATTTATTGGTATGTTATAAACGGTATCGGTAACCCTAGCGGAGTAATATGCAAATGTAATTTCGGTACTATCTTTCAAATCAGCCCAACTAAATTCCCGCTCAACTGACCAATAAAAGTAGACATTAGGTGTACCGTCATAGAACTTAATTTCTTCCTTAGAGCAAGAAGTCATTATGAATGCTACGACCGGTAATATGAACTTTAAAATATTTTTTAGCTTCATAAAAATAAATTTAGTTACGTGAGTCGGTTTCAGATTTCGGCAGCGGCACTACGTATTGTGCAGGGTGCATAGAAATAGTGGTACCCCCACTTTGGCCACTTTGAATACTTGACTTATTCATTCTTTTATAGGTAAAAAACAATTGGCCTTCCCCTATAAATTCTCTTCGATACTCATTTAGGATACTGGTCTCTAGCAAAGCTGGATCCTCTATTCCATGTACTCCCCTTGCATTTCTTACAGCATTTTCATATGTCATACCGACTAATGGATCTTCAGCAGTTTCCGCGGCAATTAAATAAATCTCACTCAGGCGAATTAAAGGTTGTACATATTTTCTAACGAGTGGAATTGAAGTAACCAATTCTTCATATTTATAAAATGCCTCAACCGTTTTTCCGGTTGTAGGTAAAATCCAGTTTGGATTCAATCTGCAATCGGTTGACAATCCTTCAAATACGTTCACTAACAGCTCTCCCTTCATTGTTAAAAACCTTTCGTCCACCAAAGAAGGGCTAAAATAAAGGTCGAATTTTTTGGAAATGTCATGATTATATAAACCGAATATGATCTCTGAGCTAAAAATCCTATCCGGTGTGGCAGTAAATAAATCTGAAGCTGATGTAAACTTAAGGTAAGTAGAACATTCATCTATTAGTGTAGAAGATTCGAGATAAGCATTTACTTTATCCCCCCTATATAATAAGGCCCTCGCCTTAAGAGCTGCTGCCGTGAAGTAGTTTGCTCTCAATTGATAGAGTCCTTCAACTTCTACGCCCCTATTATTAGCAATATCTGTTGGTCCCGCATTACGAATTGGATCATTTTGTAAATATTGCTTGGCAACATCTAAATCCCTAATAATACTATCCATCACCTGGTTAGCCGGCAGTATTGGAGTTGCTTCCTTAGTAACACGACTGTAATAAGGTATCGACAGGGAGATAGAATCCGTAGAATAGACTGGGCCGAACAGTCTTAATAAATCCAGATAATGCATAGCACGCAATACATAAGCCTGACCCATCATTAAATCGAAGTTGGCCTGGGTGGTGATATCTTTGCTATTTCCCAATCGCTCTATAAATCTGTTAGCATTAAGTATGCTTGAGTAAGAGAAAGTCCATGTTCTTTCGGCAAAATCCAGAGCTTGGGTGGAACCGTATACATAGCTACCTAATGGGGAATACTGATGCACAGTATTAACTGTACTATTTACATCATATTGTTGCCCAAGTAACTCAACATAAGTCAGCATTAAGTTACCACCATAAGAATTATCATCGCTCATTCTAAGATAAATGCCATTCAATGCCGTCTGCGCATTAATTTCAGAATCAAAAATTTGACTTGATAGAAATTTATCTTCAGGTTTAATATCTAGGTATTTATTACAAGCAGAGAATGAAATTGCCAATGATCCTAGTAATAAAATACTATATATATATTTTTTCATTTCCGTTTCGATTAAAATAATGCATTAATACTAAAGGCCACAGTATTCGCAAATGGATAGGTAATACCGCGCTCCATTTTTACAGTGGAAAGTCTAAAGATGTCATTTAGGTAAAGATTAAATCTTAAACTTTGCATCCCGAGTTTTGCTATGAATTCAGTATTCTGTTTTCTTAATTCATACCCAAGGTTGAATGACTCTCCTACTAAATTATTATCCCTTTGAACAAACCTTGATGTCTGGTAAGATTTATCCTCATCGGTTCTTATAATTTTAATCGCTTTATAGGCAGATACATCCCCCGGCTTTTTCCAACGTTCGTACAAAGCCCTTTTATCTTGGTTCTGAGTCAAAGCTATGCGACTAATATTCTCAACTCTATCCAATAAAGCCTGATTATAAACGTCTCCTCCAAAACGGTACCTGATGATCGCATTCATGGAAAAATTCTTGATTACAACACCTGTACTAATTGTTCCTTCTGCGAATGGCCTTGAATCCCCCACTACAACAGCCTCCCCTACATCATAATTATAGGTGTATTGACCGTCCTTATTGATATAGATTTCCTTACCTGTCCCCGGATCGATTCCTGCTGATTTTACAGCCCAGATAGCGGTGGGTGAATTCCCATCATAATAACGTTGTAATGACTGATTATCAGCTTGCTCCTTGTTAAGAGAATAAAGTGTATTAAAGAATCCGTCATAGCGGGCTTTGTAAATAGCCCCCATAATCCCGACATTCCATATGATTCGATCTTTTAGATTATATATCGGGGATGCCTTCAACCTTACTTCTACCCCTCTCGATTTCTGTAAACCTACATTTATTGGATATTGATAAATCCCCGTAGAAGAAGGCATGGTAATCGGTACTATAAGTGGGTCAGTATTTTTAATATACGCGTCAACTGTCGCGGTATACTGATTATTTAAAATAGCTAGATCTAAACCAAGGTTTGTTTGCTTGGTAGTTTGCCATGTCAATTGTGGGTTACCAATGGTTGTAAGCTCAACACCTTGTCCACTTAAATTCACACCTGTTATGTAAGTGTAAATATCTTCGGATGAGAAATTTCCAAAACCTTGGTTGGCAGTTGTACCATATGAGCCCCTTAATTTAAGGATGGTAATCCACGGATAGTTATCCCTAATAAAGTCTTCATTATGAATGTTATATCCAGCACCTATTGACCAAAATGGCAACACTTTATTCTGTACACCGAAAGAACTAGAACCATCCAATCTGTAGGTAATATCGACAGTATATCGCCTATCATACATATAATTGAGTAATCCAATAAATGATGCCCTACGATACTTATTTACAGATGAACTAGGTTTACCACCTTCGGTGTAGTTAAATGCAAAAGCCGGGTTACCATTCGAGTTATATGGAAAACCGGTTGCAGACATACCGATCGTTCTAGTTGTGTTTTCTTCGATCGTGGAACGCAAATTACCAGTTAAAGAGTTTTTGTCCCAAACTTTTGCATATGTGAGCATTGCAAAGCCCTGGTAATAGAATTTGTTATAATCAGTGCGGGAATAACTACCTTTCTTCGTTATATCAGTGTTCCGGTAATCAGTATGCAATGCAGATTTAAAGTTTACATTTTCAGTGTTTTCTCTTTCAAGTTGTAGTCCTGCATCAATACGAAACTCTTTAGTTAACTGCACGTTTGCTTGTAAATTATTTCTAAATCCAAAATTTTTGGACCTATTTATAAAAGGAAGAGAAGCGTTGTATAACGGATTTGCAACATACTGAGGCTCAAAATTCGGATTTTCGCTACCTACATTTACGGTATCAACATATTTTGTTATGCTACCATCGAATCCCGTTTTTCTATAATATGGATTCATTCCTACCCAATCAGAAAAAGATCCATAATTTGATTCGTTAGCAGTATATCCATATATATTCAATTGGTTCGATAAGTTCAGTTTACCTTTACGGTATCCCATGTTTATTGCAGCGCCCCAAGTATCTCTACCTGAGCCTTTCATTGCCCCGGTTGTTTTCTTATAATTCAAGTTAATTCCATATCTAAATACTTCATCCCCTCCTTCTACAAAGATGGAATGTCCATTAGTAAAACCTACTTGCACTGGTTCGCTTAACCAATAACTATCTACCCCTTCCGCTATATTTGTTCTCAATTTATTATATCTCATATCACCTGAATATCCCGAAAAAGCCCCGGCTAATCTTTCAAATTCAAGTTTTTCGCTTGAGTTCATCATGTTATAAACTGATAAATCAGGCATTTCAACCCTGAAATCTCCATTATAGCTTAATCTTAATTTACCGGGTACCGGTTTCTTAGTTTCAATTACAACAACACCATTTGCAGCTTTTGCACCGTACATCGCCGTTGACGCCGCATCTTTTAAAATCGTAATGGACAAAACCCTGTTGATATCAAGATCGGCCACTACTCTTAATGTTGTTTCAAATCCATCCAAGATAAATAATGGTTGATTCGGATCATTGCCATACAAATCTTTCAAACCGTCATTAGAAATACTCGTGGTACCACGTACTTCAATATTAGGTAGGACGTTCGGATTAGAACCGAAAGCATTATTCTCTACCAATACAAACGAAGGGTCCAAGGATTTCAAGCTTTGTAAAACGTTGTTGTTACCAACAACTTTTAACTCATCACCGGTAAAAGTGGCAGCAGCACCCGTAAAGCTCTCCTTTTGGCGGCTCACGATACCTGTTACCACCACTTCCTTTGCCCCGGCAGTGGGTTTCAACTGGACTTGTAAATTGGTTGGTTTGTTGATTTTAAATCTTTGCGGTTCCATACCTACGTATGAAACGATTAATTCACCGGGTTCAGGAATACTAAACACGAATTCACCTTTGGCGTTCGTGTAAGTACCGCGTGCTGTACCCAGTTGGCGCACGGTCGCCATTTCTAATGGTTGGCCTTGATCATCCGAAACGGTACCTGAAATCCCGATTGCATGAGCTTGTTCACTATTTGTTGGATTGTTACCGGAGGTATTCCTTGACCTAACGGTTAAAACCCCGTTCGCCAGCCTGTATTGAACGTTAACGCCTTTGAAGGCTTCCGCTAACACTTCTTCCAGTAGCTGGGATTTAGCGTTTACAGAGATTTTAGGCAACTGGCTTAATTCGGTTACATTGTAAACGAAGCGCAACTTCACCTGTTTATTTAGTTGCGATAAAAAAGTTGGGATGCTTACATTTTTTAACTGTAAGCTGACCTTTGGTTGGTTGGATTGTGCGACTACGGTAGTTGTAGCTAAACACAATGATGAACAGAGGAATAGGTGATTTAGTTTTGGTTGGCACTGCCTACCCAGGCGCATAATAATGCCTAACAAGTAATTTTTTTTCACTACTTTTACCTTGAAAAATTAACTAATAAGATTACCCCGCTATTGCTTCGTGCAATTAGGCGTTATGAAAAACGGGCACTAACTCAGTTGTCCGTTTTTTTGTTCACTTGTCTACCATGATAACTTTCTGGTTTTGGTTGATTGTAAATTGTACATCTGTTACTTGATCTAAAAAGTTGAGCACGGTTGTTACATCTTGATAAACAGGTAGATTACCGCCGCATCGAATATTTTTAAGTTCTTCTTTTTTAAATACTATATCGTAATTGTATCTCCTTCCTAACATTTCCATGATCTCCCCCAGGTTGAAATCATCGAAAATTAATTCATTCCTCATCCAAGCCGTGTACATATCTACATTTACCTGCTTTGTAGCCAAGGATTTATCACCTACATTATAATTAGCTTGCTGGTTTGGCTTCAAGAGCACCGAATCTTCACCCGTGTGGATCAAGACTTTCCCGGAAACGAGCGTCGTCTTGATATTATCTGAATAGGTGTTGATATTAAAACCGGTTCCCAATACCTTCACCTCCATATGCTCCCTAGTTTTTACGCTAAATGCTTGGGCATCATTTTTTGCGACATCAAAATATGCCTCCCCTTCTACTTCAACTTGCCGGGATTTACCGCGGAAGTTGACAGGGTAACGTAAGGTCGTGGCTGCATTCAACCATACTTTCGTGCCATCTGAAAGCTGCAAAGAATACATCTTTCCCTTTGGAATAATGATCGTGTTATAAACTACCGCATCATTAGAACTATTTCCCGGGCCATATACCAGGGACGCATCTTCCGTGGAAATCGAGGTACCATCGGATTCACGCATCTGTTTCATCGTATCCAGGTGCACCGTCTGGCCGTTCGCTGTAATCAACTGGATGCTGGTATCCCCTGGGCTCGCAACTGGCAAGTTTACGCTAAGGTTATTGTTCACTGTATTACTTTGCCAGGTGATGGAGTTTCCTATCCAAATAGCAGCTATCGCAGCTGCGGCGCCAATTGCCCATGGCTTCCAGCGCATCCTGATAAGACGTTTTCCAGGCTGGATATGCCCGGACTCAAACTTATCCCATTCGCGATCTATATCGGTTGCCGCAATTTCGGCCATTTCGCCAGCGGCTTTTTTCAAGAGCTTTCCATCATTCAACAAGCCATCATCTGGGGCAGCACCCTGCTCTCCCGATATTTTATCGAGAAAATCTTCCCATTGTTCCGGCGACGGTGATGAATGATTTTTCATAAGTTTCCATGTATAAGACAGTAAATGATAAAAAAAGGGTAGGCGAAATGTTAAAAAAAATAAAAAAAACATAACACCGGCTGAACTTTATCAAATAAAATTCGCTACCAGGGCTAATATGAATAATAAATAAATATGTAAACATTTTTCCCGTAAGAATTGGTAGGCAGCCTTAACATGCCATTTTACGGTATTGATAGAAATGCCAACCTTATCGGCAATCTGCTGGTAAGTAAATCCGTCCTGGATAGAAAGCAAGAAAATCCTTTTTCTCTGATCGGGCATACTTTCTAAAGCGCTGTAAATATTTTGGTAAAACTGTTCCCGCGCCTCGTGGTCGGTTGATAATTCAGGGTGGTAACTAAATTTTTGCTGGTGGGCTTCCAGGCGTTCCTGTTTTTCGATATAATTGAGACTAGCATTCCTAACCGCTTTCACGGCATAAGCTTCAAAGCTTCCCGTAATAGCTAGTTCATGGCGCTTTTGCCAGCACTTTGCAAAAAATTCCTGCACCACATCCTTCGCCGCCTCTTGGTCGCCCAATATATTAAAGGCTACCACCTGGAGTTTTTTAAAATTCGTGCGGAATAGTAACTCGAAAGAATCCAATCTCAACGGTCCAAAAGTAGTTTGATAATTACCCTAATATTAGCAAGTGAATCTCCTAAATAAGTAGCGTTAAAACTATGAAATTAATAATTAATTAAAAAATCTATCCTTTCCATAAAGTATATCAAATAGAAATCAATAATTATATTATTGCATTTACATATAGAACTTTCTCGGTTTCTAATAGTAAAATGTCATTTTTTGAATACATATAAAAGTTTACAAGATCAATTTTCCGCGTCGAATGCCGTATATTTATCCAGGTTCTTTACTGGATTCGTAACAGGTAGCCTTCAAAGGCTTTTAATAAGGAACCGTGTGCAAATCACGGGCTGACGCGCAACTGCAAGTAACATATATCTCCTCGCCCCCGTGTAATTCATGGTACATACCTGTATGGGAAGAGCGGAAAGGACGTTACAAGCCAGGATACTTGCCACGTTATTGAAAATGACACATGCTTTCGCGGATTGAAGCAATAGTCGGAATGTTGGCCGTTTTTATCGCACCCGTACTTCCCCTGTGGCTTACACTGCTTTCCCCCGGCATAACAAACGCTTCACACCGGTTTTACACGCTCGTTACCCGGAAGTTTATAGATTATAATTCATTATTACTAAATTTTAACCGGGGAGCAATTTGATCCCTCAATAGTTCGATTCAATGTTCATCTGCTCGTTTCTTGTACTTTTTTGCTTGCCCAAAAAAGGGCATAAATTGGCCATTTCGGCCACCAATTTGATCGCTCGATCTGGCCATTCTATTACTGTATGGCCAAGCTACCCTTCGCTATCAACGGTGCGAAGTTCCACGGTTCTCTTGGCGGGGGGGTGAATGTATCATCCTTCGCTTATATCCTTGACCAGGTAAGAAATTCAAGTACCTTTAAAGCATTTTTAGCCGGACAAAAATGTTTATAATTGGTAAAAAAACCATAGCGCTACCTATATGGCCTGTCATGAAACTAAATATTGCGAACGTTGCCATGCAACTTTCGAATGCAAACTGGGCAATATCTTGCAATGCCAATGCAACGGTATCCGGTTGAGTGATGAAGAAAAGGAATACCTGGCCGCACATTACAAAGATTGCCTTTGCCGGGATTGCCTGGAAGCTATAAAACAGGAAGCCAGGATTAAATCCAAATGGCAATCCTTATTCAATTTATTAAAATGGAGAAAATGACTTTAGAAGAAAGAATAGAACATGCTAAGACCAGTATATTTAAAGCGGTGTTCCCAAATACTACGAATCATTACGATACACTCTTCGGGGGCACTGCTATGCACTTGATGGATGAGGTTGCCTTTATTACCGCGACAAGGTTTTCTAGGAAAATGGTAGTTACCGTTTCCAGCGACCGGATCGATTTCAACAAACCAATTCCTAGCGGCACTATCATAGAATTGATCGGCCAGGTGATACATGTAGGAAATACCAGCATGAAAGTATCCGTGGAAGTTTTCACCGAGGAAATGTACTCCGATAAACGGGAATTATCCATTCACGGTACCTTTACTTTTGTAGCCGTAGATGATACTAAGCACCCCGTACCAATCCTGGGTTAAGAAATCCAGGTTTCTCAAGTAAGACTTGATAATAATTGGAATCAAAAAAGCATTGTGATAATTTTATTCTCATTGTTAGAATAAAACTTTCAGAACATGATAGCCATGCAAATTGATTCCGGGGTGATGGATAAAATTGTCCGGGAAGAGCAGTTTAACTTCCTGTCCGAATACCGGTTAGAGGATTTTGAACAAGAACAGGAGCAAATAATGATGGCTATATTAAGTAGCCCTTATTTCACGAAGTGTACTTCGGATGAAAGGATTGCGGCCATCCGTTTTTACCTGGGAATGATGGAACGGTTACATAACGAGATTGAAGATCGTAAAGGGAACGGAAGGGTAATTTGAGCGCTGAAGGGACTAAGTAGGAAACACGGCGCCATCATCTAAATTCAAGCTTCGCGATCTTTCATTTATACACGAACCGGATTTTTTTGATCTCCCCGCCTTGAGTACTTTTTACAACCAATTCGTACAAAGCGCCCTTTTTCATACCCTTTACACCCGCAAAGGAGAATTGAATGTAATTATACCCATTGTTCAAAGGATAATCGGGGTGATAATTTACTTGCAGGTTTACATCACTTATGCAATTCAGCACGTAATCTAATTTTTGACTACCGGCGGAATTATCCAAGCCAAATGTTAAACTATCACTTATGAGCAAGGGCGTTTCATCAGCATACCTGTCGATGTTCCCCAATGCAACCGTAGCCGCAATATCTTCGGCAAACGGTGCAACTTTAAATTCCCATACTTCGGAAGCAGATAAAATAACATCATATTTATACGCAAAAACCTGCCAAGCATATGATTTACCCGGCTGCAAATCCCGGGCATTAGGGGGATAAAAATATATAGGTCCTTGTAACTGCCATTGGTTGACGATAGCCATGTTATAATGCATCGCTTCTACCTTATCTTGGCCGGGCTTTATCTCCGCGATAACCAAGCGGTATTGAATGCCCACTATTGCCGGGAAGATCGGTTGCCAAGTAAAAGTAGGTTTCAACTGTTGAATATCCTCTTCTTCGAATGGTTCGGATAACAATAACGGGGAGAAAGGTTGTAAATGATAATCGAAACATTGTTCCTGGCTGCCGGTTCCCTCCCCTTGTTCCAAGATTTGGAAACAGTATTCATATTCCCCTCCAGGGAAAATATTGGCTTGGCGGATTAACCGTGCAGCTTCCTGCTGTCCAAATTCAATGGCGGAATGGTGAACCAAGCCCGGCAGGGGCACACTCACACCCGGGTACATTGTAAATACCGGGGTTGTTAAAACCAATAATTGTCCTTGTTTCGCCTCTGAAACCGTTACCCTGAGTTGGATCGATGCAGCCGAGGTACCCATGTAATTGATTTTTACCATCATCAACCCATCAATGCTTCTCCCTTGAACTTCCGGCATAAATGTAAAGGAGTATTGCGCTTTCGTTGCAAGACTAAAAGTGAGGCAAATTAAAAACAATATCCATTTATATTGACGCATAACGATTAATTCAACAAATAATACAATGATAGATCCGCCCTAAACTTCCCGTATAAATAATTTTGGCTCGAATTCTTAAAATTATGCCTGAGATCTGCACTAGCTTGAACAGCCCAGCGACTTTTAAATTGCCAGTTGACTTGTTGTTTTATCCCTGCCTGCTGTACTACATCTTTATTATCCAGGTAATTTATCCCGCTGGTTGCTTGCAGCGTAGGCTTCAATATATAAGTATAACCCAGGTCCGCTGTAAATAAATTTCCATATACCGCCTGTTGCTTCATATCACGGTTATAAAATAGGGAAATGCTTAAGAAATTTTGTTTCAAGGCCATCGAAAGCTGGGTGTTCATATTGATGAACTCGCTATGTACAGGTTGCCAGCCCGATTCGTAACGCATCTGCTGCAAACCGAAACTACTGTAATTGAAAACCCTTTTACCAAACCACTTCCCTTGCCATTGCGAAGCAAGTGATCCCCTCCTATTCACGAATACATCACTATTCACACCGTCTTGCCTGCTTGATGAACTTGAGGATACATACCTTCCATACAAGAACCAACGCCTAGATACTTTATACCTGCCATCTACTGAATAATTCCAACTGCGCCATTTACTTCCCGTGACAACAGATCGCGCCATATCTTTTAAGCGACCCCGGAACTGGATCATACCGCGTTTTTCCAGGATTGATTTTTTAAGGTTCAAACCGTATTGCCAAGCGCCGCGCAAAGCATAAGGATTACCGGGATTGTTATATCCTAAACCGGAATAACCGACATGAAATGCTTGTTCCAAACCCCAGGGTTTTACTGTACCGGAATAGTTCAAATTAACGGCGGCCGTCATCCAAAAATCATTGAAGAATTGCCCTATTGCCGCTTTGGATATATTGGCATATTCCTTCGAACTATTGCTAATAGTATTGAATTGGCTAGATGATTTGGAGATACTCGCATTAAGGCGACCCAATTTGCCCATATAGATTTGCGTATTCAATCCACCCACGAAAACATTCTGATTCACGGAGCGACCTACAAATTGTCCCCTTTCCAGGTTCTTGCTGAATGTATTTAGTACTTCAATTTTCGCATTATTAAGATGCTGCTTTCCTATACCCAGCTGAAGGTATTGGAAATTATATGATGCCGGCTTCAAACTACCCATGAACATTTGTTGGCTTAAGCTTAAATCCCGCCTCGTTCCCAGGGCAGCGGCAAACCGGTACTTGCCGATATCGATACTTGCAAATCCACCCGCCACGAAAGCCTGGTTCCAAATACCGCCACTTTGCATTGTAAAATTGCCCAGTGTCAATTGATTCAGCTTTAAAAAAAATCGCTGGAAGCCGTTCAATGGAATTAGCTCCTTGGCGAGGGAAGGAATATTTTTATAATCATAAGCACGTTGATGTTGGAATGAGCGCCAATTCTCAAGTTGTAAGGCTGCAAGATCAATGTCGCCACCGTAAGCGATCTCAGATTTCAATTCCAGTAGAGCAGATAGGTACGCTTCCCTGGTTTCATAAACCAAGAAATCTCCAGGTAAATCCTTATCGGCAGCATCACCCTCTAAAAATGAAGACAATTTCTCCGGATCATAATAATAATATGTCAGAATTAATTTCTGCAATTGCACGCTATCCATATATAGCAGTTGATCCTTGGATACCAATGACCGTAAGGCACCGGCCTGTTTAATAAAATCCGGGCTGGAAAGGATATTCTCCAACCGTGCATTTAAATATTCTTCAACATATTGGTGGTAATCAAAATCCGATAAATAATATTTCTGAAGATCAAAATGATCATGCGTAAACCTTTGCAGCTTTTGCCAATAAGCCTCCTTGTTGAAGGACATTTTAATAAGCGATGCGTTCATACTCCCATCATTCATCCAATCGTGCCCCGATAGATTTGTGAATTGTAACAACATGGGCACCCCGCCAATTTGAATATCATCTGCAAAGCTGATATTATGCCACCATCCTTTGTACAAGCCCAGGGTATCGCTGGTGGCAACTTCCACACCGAGATAACGCGGTTGATTATCCAGCTGCGTCGGGATTGCAAATTGCTTTACCCACCTTCCGCTGTCTTTGAAGGCATACATGGCGCGGAGTTCCTTATCCATGTACCGTGTATTTAAAGCCGTGTCCAGCCCTGCAAACAAATGCTTACCTGCCAAGCCCTTCCTTCTTTCTACGAAATTTTGAAATTGCGCTTTCACGCGATCATCCAATTGCAGGATACTATTAGTCCTGAATGCTTCTGCCGCAAACTTCCAATAATGCACGGGCGCTATATTGTAGCTGCGCTGAAACTGTATAGAATCAATTATTCTCGAAAGTAATAATCCCCTTAACCCCGGGGCTGTGAGCTCTTGGGCATTTACACCAGGAATTACTGCAAAGATTGCAATCAATATGCTGAAAATGATCCTAAATGTAAATCGTCTTGACATAGCTTGGGGATATCAAAATCGCTAAAATGGTAGGTAGAAATATTTGTAGGTTTACGATTATCCTGCCGCCTTCTATTTATTAGCAGGAACCCTAATTGGTTGAGGCCGGGGCTGTTGTAAGAATATTTCTTTTAACTTTTCCAATGCTTGCCGCAATATTTCTTGCATATAAAATCTAATAAATTGTTATTTAGAATAAATCCGTTCCACCAGATACCCTATTAAAAACAAGTATATCATAGCAAAACGATTACAAAAATAACAACATATTATAATTTTTACAAATTTTATTATTTTTTAATTTAAAAAAGGTAGGGAAAACCCTACCTCGTCATTTAAGCATATAAAATCACAAAAGAATGTGCAGGATTTACCCCTGTAAATAGTTTATCTCGATACGTATCCGGCTGTTTGTTTTAACGCCACCAAGGCATTCGTCAAATATACCAACGGGGCATTCCAGTTAATGGCCACCTCGTTACTAGCATAGGAACAAGATTGATCTGTATAAGCCCTAGCTGGTAACTTCGATGGGTACTTGCATCGATCTTGCATACCAGTATTCGGCCCACCGACCAGCCATCCCGGAACAGGATCGGTAATACCATCCGCTTCGGATGGCCTATGATGCGGATGCATGGGCGATTTTTGACCAGCACCCGTAACGAAGCAATACCCCGTTGCATTTTTACCTAGTAGGTAATCTAAGTTTGATAATGCGGCGTCCAGGTAAACCCTGTCGTTACTGAGTTGATAAGCCTTAATCAACAATACTCCCTGGTTCGCGGCATTAGCGTTACTTCCCCAGTTAAAATCCTTGGCTTGATTCCCCATCGGGCATCCATAAGGATTCTGCTGTTGCGCACTGACGAAAGTCTTAGCATAATCCAATAGCCTACTTGCCAACTCCAGTCCCCAAGGCGCCTGGAACCTAAGTAATGTATACACCCCCAGCATATGAACATTAGACCAAGACGGTATTTGAAAGTCCTTATCCAACCATTGTTTCAATTTTTCAGCATACACTGTTTCCGTTGTAGTAACATATAGCTCGCAGGATGCCCAAAACCATTCATCCTCAAATGAGTGATCTCCGTAACCACCGGTCGTAATCTTGGGTTCAAACTTCGTATTGAGCTGATCCTGGTCGTAAGCTACAGCTGGATTCATCAATGCCCATTTATAAGCAGCCCTGGATGCTTGCAAACAGGAATCTGCGAATGAAGGCACCTGATTTCTATAAATCCTGGATGCCTGGGCCATCACCGCTGCAAAATCAAGCGTGGCGGCGGTACCCTTTGCAACAACATACCTCGGTAACCTTGAAGCTGCCGGCATGACCATTCCATCGAAATGGGCATGCGTGCATTTATTATATACCCCGCCATCATCCGGGTCTTGCATGCTAAGCATCCACCTTAGATTGTACAAGCATTCTTCCAACAAGGCAGGTAAACCCTTTTTCGTGGATGGAATATCGATCTGCTGGTAATCAAAATGACCGGGAAACTCTTCATATGCACTTAATAATGTTCCCATAGTGATCCCGCTATTCACGATATATTTATTGTAATCCCCGGCATCATACCAGCCACCGGGAGTACTGATTTTTCTCCCGGCAGGCCGCTTGGAAGTCGCGGCTCCGGGGTGTACCAGTACTTCGTTATCCGGGTGTCCCTCCGCCCTAGCCCATTTCCCAGCATATTTCGCGTCCAGGGGCATGGAAGCCCTTTGAAAATAATATGCTTTTATGACGGACTTTGACAAATGATCGAATACATTTTTTTGAATTTCTACCGGGGTCGATCCCACTCCCGGCACGTACAATTTATAACGGCCTGTTTTTTTAAATGATGAAAAATCTGCTATCCTGACGATTTGATCTGCTAATTCAGCTTTTCGTCCAGCGGGTAAATCGCCCTTGTATACAGTATCTGCATTTGCTCCTAATAAATAGAACCTCTTGGCATTAATATTTCCAATAATTACCGCTTCCTTGGGCGACGCGGGCCAATAACCTAATTGGTTTAATGCAATAGAAGGAACGGGCTCTTGTGCTAACGCATGACCGCCAAACAGGCAACAGAAAATCAATAAAGATCGCATCATGATTCTTACATTTGATCTGTTCCTAATATAATCAAAACTACCGCTCCATACCAACCAAAGGCAAGTTAAATCCCCATGAATTTGAAATTCTTCTTAACAAGAGCCTGGCTATCAAGGATATTGGATCAATATTTTTTTACCCCGGTAAATTTTAGTTGTTGCGGCTGTCGCACTAGGATCAAATGCTTGCGGTTTGCTTGAATTTACCCATACCACTTTGAATTGCCGTTTCTTCAACATGCCTTTAAAACTTCCTTTCCTATCCCCTATCACCAGGCTACGTTTCCCCGCATCATAATGAATCGGCACCTCGCTGTAAGCGCCTTTTTCGTAGTTGTAGTTCGAACCTTCATCTTCATACAGTACAAAATCGGCATCTGCCCCCATATACACGAATAACGTAACCGTATCTGCCGGCTTCTCATCTGTATATTGCAAGTCAGGGCCCATCGGTAAAATTGATCCTGCTTTTACAAAAATCGGCATCCGCTCATAGGGCGCAGCGGCTTTTATTTGCTGGCCCCCTTCATAATATTTGCCGGAATATAAGTCATACCAACCGGCGGTCCCGGGTAGGTATACATCCCTTTCCCTGGCTTTATATGTATAAACCGGGTTGATGAGCAAGGAATTGCCAAACATATATTCATCACCGATATTCTTAACTTTTTCATCGGCTCCGAAATCCATGATCAATGCCCTCATCGGCGTATAATCATCAAAATAGGTGCTCCCCGCTAAGCTATATATATAAGGTAACAACCTATACCTTAACCGGTCATAATAAAGCATACTTTCATAAGCGGGGTGACCGTCCGGAGCAATGTTATAAATCTCGCGGTAAGGAAACTGTCCATGTACCCTGAACACCGGGCAGAACGCGCCAAACTGGTACCAACGGGTATTCAACTCCCTCCACTCGTTTAGATCTTCCCCCTTGGCATGTTCATATCTTTTTTCAACGGAAAACCCTCCGATGTCCATCGACCAATAAGGCAATCCACTCAAAGAAAAATTTAAACCTGCGACTATTTGAGCCTTCATATCAAACCACCTTGAAGCGATATCCCCGCTCCAGATAGTAGCGCCATACCGCTGCGACCCTCCATAACCCGACCTGGTTAATAAGAACACCCGTTGATCGGGATGGGTAGCCCTGGCATTATCATAAATTCCCTTCGCATTTTCCAACGGGTAAGCATTCAATGTCTCGGCAGCGATCCCGGCGGCGGTAAGGCCGATCTGTTCTTTCCTTTTCCCTGGAGATACATTGCTGAGAATATCGGGCTCACTCGCATCCATCCACCAAGCATCTACGCCTAAGGAGCCGATATTTTTGTAAACGAGATCCCAGAAAGCTTTCCTAGCGTCCTTATTAAAGGCATCGTAAAATGTTGACACGTACCCTTTCCCAATCCAGTCCCGCTGCCTATCAGCAATATTCCTTTTATATAACCACCCGCTGTCAGCAAATTTTTGATATGCCGGGATGCCTTCATAAAACTTGGGCCATACGGAGATCATAAAATGAGTATGGTATACATCATGCAACTTTCGAATCATGGCCCCCGGATCGGGAAACCTTTCTGCATCAAATTCCTGGCTCCCCCATTGATCTTCTTTCCAATAGCTCCAATCCAGCACGATATTATCCAGGGGGATCCCTTTCTCCCTAAACTTTTGCACGGTTTCTAAAATTTCTGCCCCCGTTTTATAACGCTCCCTACTTTGCCATTTTCCTAGCGCCCACCTTGGAACGATCGGCGCTTTACCCGTTAACTTGCGGTATCCCGCTATCACTTCATCCAAATTACGACCGTAAACAAAATAATAATCAAGTTGCTGTCCCGCTTCAGAGTCGAAGGAGAACGTATTTTCATTTTTCCCAGGCAGGGGGTTCAACCATTTCATGGTTAGGTAAGATTCTCCCCCGTCGGGGATCCATTCCATACGGAACTTGTACTTCCTCCCTTTTTCCATCGGGATGTTTAATACGGCAGTGCCCGGGTTCCAGGCCTGCCGCCACCTATCGAGAAGCAGCTCACCGTCGATCCACACTTTGACGTAACCTGCATAGGTAAATTTAAATTTATGGTCTCCAGAAAATTCTGAGGCGATCTCACCTTCATAGTTTATTAACCCATTCGCGATGTCGAATGTTTCCGGCAAGTATTTTTTACTATCACCTAAGAATTCGAAAGGAATATTAGAAACGGCTTGTTCTAATATTATATTTTCCGGGTGCCGCTTATCATTGGCATACTTGGCTGTAAGCCAACCGTTTTCCCCGCGGGATGAATATAGCTGTAAGGCATTTATAGCTTGGTATTCCCTGGTATCACCAGCTTTCGTGATAGAATAATTATCCCATAAAATACCGTAATGCTTGCTAGACACCATGAAAGGTATGGCAACTTCCGTGTTATTTTGAAAGAAAAATACCTGTTGATCCCTGTAATTAAATATCCCGTCTTGATGTTGCCCTAAACCGTATATAGCTTCTCCCGGGCTTAATGCAAAATCTTGCTTGATCTTCCATGAAGGCTGCCCGCCGTATACTTCGGGTTTAAACACGCGGCTGTTCACTTTTTGTTCTGCGGCAATAATATTCCCTTGCCGGTCCATGAATTGAATAAAGCCCTTATCCTTACTTACTTTTACAACGAGCTTGGCAGTCGTTAACACGATGGCATCGCTTTCTTCTTCCATTTCCCAATCCACAGTTGATGCAGCCCTCGCTACGGTCATAAAGCCAAGTAAACCCGGTACCACTTTCCCTGGGCTAGCCATCACGCGGATTATATCGTCCGAGATGACTTGTAAACGGACTTCCCGGGTATTTCCCGTGTAGTTTGCCGAAGGATATACGATAACCCCATCAGCCGTTTTTATAAAGCCCTTGTCATTAGCATGGGCAAATGTGGAAAGATGTAATGAAAAAACAAGTCCTACCCATAAATAGTACCGGAATAAACGTGGCATAATGATTCTGTTTAACGAAGCTAATTTTCGCTATCGTGGAATTATTTAAACTGGATCGAAGATACAATGCCCCCTTTAGGCCAATGGTACGGATATGATTAAAGATAGGTGATCAAATGTTAACTTGCAGGATGTAAATCAAGGGTATAATTTGTATACCGAAGTCCTACCATGGCGCATTACAACCAATTCACAACCACCCCTAAGCCCCTGGAAAGAAACATTTCATAGAAAAAAAACATTCATTAAATTTGGTTGAACCGGTTTAACCGGAACCGTTTAACGGCTTTTCCTGCCACGATGCATATAACGTTATGAAAGATTTCCTTAGATATTTACCTATCTGTATTTGCCTTTGTGTTTTAGCCCAGGCCAGCTTTGCCCAGATCCAGTTTAACAGGATGGATACCCGGCAAGGATTGTCTCATAACCAAGTAAATACGGTATTCAAGGACGATTTCGGTTTTATATGGATCGGCAGCCCGGCGGGACTCAACCGTTTCGATGGTTATACCTGCAAGGTTTTCCGCCATAAACTAAATGACAGCACTTCTCTTAGCGACGATAATATACTGGAAATCCAGGGCGGCCCTGGCGGTTTACTGTGGATCCGTACACTTGAAGGGTTTAACCTGTACGATCCCAAAACGGAGCAAATAAACCGGCATCCCGAACTATGGCTGCAAGAAAACCATTTACCCACACAAAATTTAAGAAGGGTCGTAAAATTAGCTAGCGGATACGCTTTCATTTATGATGCCAGCTTGTTTTTATTCAAAAACGGCAGTAAGGAACCTATAATTTATACATTGCCAAGCGGAAAAGCATTGATAACGGATATAACCCAAGATCAACAATTACGCTATTGGCTCGTGTTCAACGATGGCAGCCTCGGTATCTTGGATGCCAACCTTCAGCATTCTATTCGTAATACGGGACCAATACACCCGGCCAATCCCGATTATTCGTACCGATTATTTATCGACCACCGCGGGAATGGATGGTTTTATGCTTCCGGTACCAATACCGGCGCCTGGTTCTACGATGCCAACAAGGACGAATTGAAAAACTACTCCGATAAAAATACTACTACCGCCTTGAACAATAACCTAATCAACGGCATCGTGGAAGATGATAAAGGTGATATATGGCTGGGCACCGACCATGGCGGAATAAATATCATCCATCCTTCAAACGGGGAAATCCGCTACGTTACAAACCATGAAGACGATGAAAAAAGTCTTTCACAAAATAGTGTTACTTGCATGTACAAAGATCGTGAAGATATGATCTGGGTAGGTACTTTTAAGCGGGGCGTTAATTTTTATAGTAAAAACATCCTGAAGTTCCCCTTGTATAAACACAGTCCTAATAATGCTAAAAGTTTGCCTTACAATGATGTAAACCGCTTCGTTGAAGATCATAAAGGTAACCTATGGATCGGGACAAATGGCGGTGGGCTGATCTACTTTAACCGTGAAACACAAAGTTTTACGCGGTACAAACACCAAGCGGGTAATTCTAATAGTTTGGCCAATGACGTTATTGTAAGTATGTGCTTAGATCATAGCGGGCAGTTATGGATCGGGACATATTACGGAGGATTGGATCGCTTTGACGGCAAAACCTTCACCCACTTCAAACACGACCCCATGCAAACAGGCAGCATTTCGGATGACCGTGTTTGGGAAATTTACGAAGATAAAGATCATCGCATTTGGGTAGGTACATTAACCGGCGGACTAAACCGTTATGACCCGGCTAGCCACCGGTTCCAACATTTCAAGAGTGGCCCCGGATCCATACAATCCAATTATATCGCCGCACTGATGGAAGATCATAAAGATCAACTATGGATCGGCACCTCTACGGGGATTGACGTTTACAATAAGAAAACCGGAGTCTTCCGGCATCTCGGGGCAGCTCAAAAGCTAAGTAATGAAAACGTGATCAGCATCTTGAAAGATAGCCGGGATCATATTTGGGTAGGCACCCGCGACGGTTTAAACCTCTGGGATGATGTAGACCGGACCTTCAGGGTATTCCGGCAGGAATCCGGCTTGCCCAGTAATATGATCCTTAATATCCTGGAAGATTCCAACGGCAGGTTATGGTTAAGCACACCCAATGGTATATCCAAAATCAAGGTTCAAAAAAATACTGCCGGGGATGTCTCTATCCACTGCAATAATTTCGATGAAAGAGACGGGTTGCAGGGACGTGAATTTAATGAGAACGCGGCGCTTACAACCTCTAAAGGAGAGCTGGTTTTCGGCGGCCCCAATGGATTCAACATCGTGGATCCTTTGCAAACCGTAACCGATGCAAGTGTTCCACCAATTGCATTCACGGAGTTGCAGCTATTCAATAACAATATCCAAGCCGGGGATACCGTCGGCAACCGTATCCTGTTGAAAGAATCTTTACCGGCTACCCATGCTATAACCCTAAAGCACAATGAAAACGTGTTCGCTATCAGTTTCGCGGCACTAGGCTATGCCAATGCAAGCAAACACCGCTACGCGTTCAAGCTGGAGGGTTTCCACGAAGATTGGCTTAGCCTTGACCAGTATTCGCGAAGGGCCAGTTTCACGAACCTTGATCCCGGTAATTACACGTTAAAAGTGCGTTTCACCGGCGAAAATGGAGAATGGCATGAAGCGGGGCAAACATTGGGTATCACGATCCTACCACCGTTTTGGAAAACAGGTTGGGCCTATACAACTTATGGTATCTTGTTAATTATTCTGCTATGGGTAGGCAGGCAAATGATTATTAACAGGGCACACCGCAGATTCGCATTAGAACAGGAAAGAAAAGAAGCGCAGAGAACCCATGACTTAGACATGATGAAAATAAAATTCTTTACAAACGTTAGCCACGAATTCAGAACACCGTTGTCATTAATACTCTCTCCCCTTGAAAAGATATTGCAAAACGTGCAAGAACAAGGCATTCATAAACAATTATCCTTGGTACAAAGAAATGCGAAACGCCTATTAAATCTTGTCAACCAATTATTGGATTTCCGCAAGATGGAAGTGCAGGAATTGAAAATCCAGCCAAGCAAAGGCGACCTGGCAGCCTTTATTTATGAAGTCTGTATTTCCTTTAATGATATCGCTGACAATAAAAAAATTCAATTTAGTTATCATAGCGATGTAACTCATTTATATACCAGCTTCGATCATGATAAAATAGAACGCATTTGTTTTAATATACTTTCCAATGCTTTCAAATTCACTCTTCCCGGCGGGCAGATAAAAGTAAATGTACAACGGTTAATAAACGGGGAACAGGAACAATTACTTATACAATTTACCGATACCGGGATCGGGATGGAAGCTGGTAAAATAGATAAGATTTTCGATCGTTTTTACCAAGAAGATATGACCGCGAGCGTGATTAATCAAGGCAGCGGCATCGGGCTAGCCATCACAAAGGAATTTGTTAAGCTATGCGGCGGCAGTATCAGCGTGGCAAGTGAACCCGGCCGCGGAAGCACCTTTTCCGTTTACCTACCCTTCAAAGAAATTGTATCGATTGATGCCGAACCGGCACCAACACCGCAGGAAGTAACAAGTTCCATAAATGTAAAACAAATAGCTGCGAACAAACAAGTTAGTAAGTCGAAGCAACAAAAAACATCGATTTTAATAGTTGAAGACAACGATGATTTTAGGTTTTATTTAAAAGATAACCTGCAAGCTTATTTCCATATAATTGAAGCTTGTAATGGTAAAGAAGGTTGGCAAAAAATATTATCCCAACACCCCGCGCTGGTAGTCAGCGATGTAAGCATGCCGGAAATGAACGGCCTGGATCTTTGTAAAAAAATTAAAAACGATACGCGCACCCAACAAGTCCCGGTGATATTACTAACCGCCTTATCGGAAGAATCGCAGCAGGTGGAAGGACTGGCCTCCGGGGCGAATGACTATATTACGAAACCGTTCAGCTTCGAGATATTACATAGCAAGATCAAAAACGTCATCGCGCAGCAAAATTCTTTGAAAAAGACTTATTCGAAACAAGTAGAAGCTAAACCTACGGAGTTGGATATCGTTTCGCCGGATGAGCAGTTCGTTCAACAAGCATTATCAATCATCGAAAAACATCTTGGCGATCCCGACTTTTCCGTTGAAATCTTGAGCAAAGAATTATTTATGAGCCGCGTGGCCGTGTACAAAAAACTCTATGCATTAACAGGCAAACCTCCATTGGAATTTATCCGTTCCATCAGGTTGCAACATGCAGCCCAATTGTTAGAAAAAAGCCGGATGACTGTAGCGGAGGTGGCTTATGAAGTGGGGTTTAACAACCCCAAGTACTTTAGTAAATATTTCAAAGCAACGTACCAGCTTCTGCCAAAAGAATATATTGCGGAATACCGCAAGCTGGAAGCCGGGATTTTCAATGATGATGAGGAGGAGGTATGATGTGAACGGGGATCGTACATAAAATATAAAAGGCCACGGTTGCCCATGACCTTATTATGCGAATTTGATTTTACGTTTTTTATTATACTGAGCGGGCCCTAGTAATGCCGAAGCAAGCCGATACCAGGGTAACTTTACAGGGAAATAATGCTGAACGACTGTAAAATTAACATTGTGCCGAAAACAACCAAAGCGCCACCAACTACCAGGAACAAATATTTCACCCATGCCAAGCTACCCTCTTTTACTTCGAACTCCTCGGGGTTTTCTTTATTATATACCACGGCCAACTTTTGTCCTTTCTTGAAAGACCATGCTGTAGTAACATCATAAGTAGCGGTGATCCAATGATTATCTTTAGTCATGAAACGGATTACGGGAAACTTCAAAGTCCTGTCGGTATAAGTTTCCAAGAAGCCCGACACCCAGCCTTCAGCTTGTTCGCCGCTTGCAAATACCCGTCTAGATTTAATTAACAGGTTCCTGTAAATCGCGAAACAAACAGCCGCGAGAACGAAACAAATTAACGGATCCAAGATATGTAATGGCCCAAACACTCCCATTAGTCTATAAATTTTATAGGAAGATACGACAATTTGCCGGATTGCCAACAAAATATTTCGTTCCGCCCCGGGGGAAATAGCAAGGAACACCGGGCAGTACAAGCTCCAGGGGGGAAATAGCAAACGGGTTCTGCCAGATCTGGCAGAACCCGTTAATCATTATTTGGGGCACTTTTTTAATGCTGGTATGTAAAACTATTGAACAGCTACTTTTTTTGAAGTTATAACGAACTAATTATAGGATGAAGGGCCGGCTACTTTAAAGTCATTAAATAACCCGACCAATTTCGGTGGTTATACGTATCCAATTGTATAACATAATCGTTCGTGATAGTGTTCCTTTTCATAATCTGTTAAGTTGTGGTTAAGTAATATCTTGTCAGTAAGTTGACATTTAGGTATAACAATGCCAATCATATAATAGCAAGGAACACCGGGCAGTACAAGCTCCAGGGGGGAAATAGCAAACGGGTTCTGCCAGATCTGGCAGAACCCGTTAATCATTATTTGGGGCACTTTTTTAATGCTGGTATGTAAAACTATTGAACAGCTACTTTTTTTGAAGTTATAACGAACTAATTATAGGATGAAGGGCCGGCTACTTTAAAGTCATTAAATAACCCGACCAATTTCGGTGGTTATACGTATCCAATTGTATAACATAATCGTTCGTGATAGTGTTCCTTTTCATAATCTGTTAAGTTGTGGTTAAGTAATATCTTGTCAGTAAGTTGACATTTAGGTATAACAATGCCAATCATATGAATCCATAATCATAGCAATAACAGTATGAATGAATAAATTGTTTGCTTTAAAACCAACATTAGCGCTGAGAATTCCGTTGGCATTTCTAAAGCTGAGTAGAAGAGTTGCCCCCTTTACTGTTAATTACACTCGAGTTAGGTTTTGATACTGCTGCCATTTAAATGAAGTCCAGACTGGTAGCGGCACGTTAAGCATTTTACGAAAAACATGCCAATTTTTTAAATGTTACAACATTTACATATATGAAACATAACAAAACCCTTATCCATCCTGAATTTTAACAGAATCTCAAATATTAATAAACTATTATAATTAACATTTTCTTTATTCATTAGCCCATTTTGTCAGCCAATAATTTTCAATTAAATAAGCTCTTTACCGATCATCAAAAGATAGCCCTCCCGGCCTACCGTCTCCAGAAAAACATCTTATCTTGTGCCGGATTTTAAAAGATCGATGGATAGATTTAGCTGAAACATGAAAATAATACGACTTTCTCTTACCTGTGCTGCAATCTTGGTATTTGAATGGGCCGCCGCCCAGGTTAAATTACCCGTACCCCGTAACTTTCAGAATGCCATACATAAAGGCACCCGCACCTTAACCGGCAAACCGGGCGATAACTATTGGGTCAATACTGCTAAATACCGGGTCGATTATAAATTTGATCCCGGTACCCGCCTCGTAAGCGGCAAGGAGGTCATCACCTACATCAATAAAAGTCCTGATGACCTGCAACATCTTACCATCAAACTATTCCCCAATTTATACCAGCAAGGAGCGCCGCATAACAGCTTCATCCGGCCGGAAGACCAGTTTAACGGGGTACAGCTATCCGCTGTAAAAATTAATGGGAATACCGCCTTCAACGGGGACAAGACACCTAAAGGCACCAATTACTTACTTAGGATCCCACCCTTGCACCAAGGAGATAGCGTGGAAATTAGCCTATGCTTTGCTTATACCCTCAACGAGAAATCACATCAACGTACCGGTGAAGTAGAACCGGGGGCCTATTTTATAGCCTATTCATTTCCAAGGGTCGCCGTATACGACGATTTAGATGGTTGGGATCGCACACCGTACCTAGGACAAGATGAGTTTTATAATGACAACAGCGAGTTTGATGTACGCATTACAGTTCCGGGTGATTACGTGGTTTGGGCCACGGGCGACTTACAGAACTACGAAAGCATTTTGACCCCGGCAGTTGCCCAGCGGTACGAGGAAGCCGGGAAAAGCGATAAAGTGATAACCGTTATTGATCCCAAGGATATAAAAAATAAAAAAGTAACGCGCCCCGCAGCTACACATACTTGGCATTTTACGGCGAAAGATGTGCCCGACTTCGCTTTTGCTACCAGCAATCATTACATGTGGCATAGCAGTAGCGTTATTGTTGACAGCACAACGAACAGGCGAACCAGGGTAGATGCCGTGTTTAATAAAAAACATAAGGATTATTTCGATGTCATCCACTATGCAAGGGCTACGGTACATCATATGAGCCATACTTTTCCAAAGTGGCCGTATCCGTATTCACATGAAACCATCTTTGACGGCCTGGACCAGATGGAATACCCGATGATGGTTAATGATAACCCGGTTACTACCAAGGCTGATGCTATAGAACTAACGGTACACGAGATATTCCATACCATGTTTCCATTTTACATGGGCATCAATGAAACAAAGTATGCCTGGATGGATGAAGGTTGGGCCACGATAGGAGAATGGTTAATATCACCGATGATCGACAGCACGATCGTTGATGAATACGGCATTGGCAATTATAGTATGAACGCGGGAAAAGATATCGACATTCCCACGATTTACCCTACGACGCAACAAACTTCCCCCGCATATTTCTTGAATGCCTATGCCAAACCGGCCATGGGATATTTATATGTAAAGGAAATGTTGGGTGAAGAATTATTCAATAAAGCCTTGCATTTCTATATCGAGCAATGGCATGGTAAGCACCCGGCCCCGATCGATTTCTTCCTATGTATGAATATAGGTAGCGGGAAAAACTTGAACTGGTTTTGGAAGAAATGGTTTTATGAAACAGGGTATCCCGATCTTGCCATCAGTAAGGTCAAAATGATGAATACCTCGCAATACAGCTTGATAATTTCTTGCCTGGGGAATAAACCGGTGCCGGTACATCTCGTTATCCACTTCGCAGATGGCAGCAGGGAACATATTAAGAAATCGATAGCAGTTTGGGAAAGGGGCAATAAGTCCATCAACATTACGGTTAGCAGTCCTAAGCCAATAGAGAAATTCGAGTTGACGGATCCCCATGTACCTGACGTTAACAAGACAAACAATATTTACATTTTATCAAAAAATAGCCAGGCTCAATAACCTGGCTATTTTTTTGGTACAACTTTAAAATATTTAATTACCTTTATTGCTTCCCGGCAAAGCATTGAATATCTAGTGGTGTTCGTTTTGCGCGAAGATGATTTTCGGTAGGTAAACTTATGGTTTACTGTAAATCCGGGTAAACCAACCAAGCATTTCGACCCCATTGTTTCAATACACTTAGATTTTGGTTGATGTTAATGGCTATTTGCTTTCTAGTAGATGGGTTGTATGCCGGGAATTTTCTTCTTTTATTTTTCGCCCTGCCCGGGCAATTTAAATGCAGGATTATAAATCAGGCCAATAATATTCCCCCAGGGGTCACGGACGCTGGCTACAACTATCTCACCACCAACATTGGTAGGCACTTCATGGGGAACCGCCCCTTTCGCAATGAAACTTTCATATGCTTCCTCGATCTTATCAACTCCCCAATAGGTAAGCACATTCTCAACTTCAAATTCCCCTTCCTGGGAAGGTTGTAAACCTAGTTCATACCCCGCAATTTCAAATCCAACGTAAAACGCTTCATTGAAATAAGGCTTTTTTCCGAAAACCTCGCTATACCATGCCGTCGCTGCCGCTAAATCCGGCACCTTGTATACTACTGTTCTCAAACCTTCAAATTGGAATCCCATAAAACTTGTTTTTAGTAAAAAATGAGCATCAAATTACCATCCAAAATTTCCATCAAAATATAAAGAAATTTTGTAACTTGACCAAAGTAATTCATGTTATGAAAGGCTACCTACTACTGTTATTGCTGCCAGCGCTATGCTGTGTACGCTCCTATGCACAACAAAGCCCGTCGATGGGGCGTCCGCCTTTTAGCTCCAAAGAAGGCCTCGTTAAAGTCTGCTTCGAGAAGATGACCGATAGCAGCACTTATCAAGATGATAGCGTATACTTACCTGTAAAAGCCTTATCGATGATCGATCAAAATAGCGTACAGGAATTACAAGTAATGAATCATAATGCGGATGCTAACAGTAACAAGAAAATAACCTTATTGGTAAGGTTAAAACGCGGTGTTCATTTCTTAGATAGGGCCATGTTTTTAAAGCGGTATAAAATTCCCAGGAGATTACGTAACCTGCCTATCTGCATTAACCATAGGTTACTGGAGAATTCAGGTACATTTTATATCGATGCCTCGCTGGTCAAAAGGGTAAATATTTCCGGGGAAATCCTGGATGCAGAAATGATCCGCTACCCGGGGCAGCGGTATATAAACATCGTGATTCCAAGGTTTACGGGAAAGTCGAATCATCTTGAGCCGGGAGCCCTCACTGACTGATCTTGTTAAAGAAATTATTTTCTTCTTGCAAACCCGCAACGAGATGTTTACCGGAATAAATTCTACCATCCGCAAACTCCCAAAGTATACACCATTCACCTTCGAAGTCCGTGATACCTGTTTCAGAACGGCTAACATGGTATGCCTGTACCACGTATCGATCGTTAACTCCAACAACCAGGGTTTCATAAGAAAAGTTAAGCAAGATCATGGCATCGAAGAACTTCAAGATACCCTCGATGCCGAGATGTACACCTGCAAATGGATGATTGCCCGGGAAGCTCCAAGTGACGTCTTGAGATACGAGGACGTGCAGCTTGGCCATATCCCTGGTTTTCACCGCTTCGAAAAATTGTTCGATAATTACCAAGTTCCTATGTTCCATCTTCGTTCAGTATTTATATTTAATAATTCATCCCGCAAGACAAAGTTCAAAAGACAGGCCAATTTTTCGTAATCATTTTAATCTAAATCCGCGAAACGCCAATTAGTTTTATAATCCGGATTTAACGGAACATCTATTACCGTTGCCCTGAAAAGCTCGTTGGGAATGGCATTTTCATGAAGATAAGCATCGTGGAATTGCTTGGCAGTCATCTTACCACCTTCTACGACTTCCCGGTAGAGGCTCCGCAGTTGTAAGCCTCCCATCATATATGCAATTTGATATAAAGGTCCGTAATTTCCTTCGAAGGAACGTCTCACTTCGGAGGTAGCGCTATGTTTTTCATGCCCCACCCTATCAACGAGAAAATCTATGCATTGCGATGGCGTCCATTTTCCCAGGTGGTAGTTCAGTGAGAAGATAATTCTAGCGCAGCGGTGCATCCTCCAAAACAATGCACCGATTTTTTCTTCCGGTGTTGCATGGAAGCCTTTATCCCATAAAAGCATTTCCCAATATAAAGCCCAACCTTCTACTGAAAACGGCGTTCTGAACATCCCTCGGTAAGATTTGTACCGCGCGTTCATGAAACCTTGGAGGTTATGCCCAGGGATCAGTTCATGGAAAACGGTTGCATGCGAAAAAGCATAGTTGTTACTTCTCAAGCTCATCATCTTGGTATCGTGATCCATTTCATCCGTTGGGTATGCAATGAGTATAGATTCGCCACCGAGGAAAAAAGGTGCAAAGCGCTGCTGCTCTGCTGTCAACATATTCATCCTCCATAATTCCTTCGCCATTGCAGGTACCGTCACCAGGTCGGCGCTATCCACGTAACGGATCGCTTCATCAGCCAAGCGGTGAATTAATGCCGGTTGTTGACCGGGTGGAACATAATGTTGCTTCACAGCCTCCAAAGCTTTTTTCCAATCATTCCCGTAACCCATTTCGCGGGAGGCTTTCAACATTTGCGCGTCGCACCAAGCAAATTCTTTATTGGCTATCGTCACTAACTCTTCCGGTGAATATGGAATCATTTCATAAGTCAATAATTCTTCCAGGGCAGCTTTCCCTACCGGCGTCCCCTTGATACCGGAAGCATCCGTCACGAGGCTTTCTCGCAAGGTAGCCTCTTGTTTTTGCACGCGCTGCCTGTAATTATTCAATGATTCCTTGGCTGCGGCATAAGGGGCTTTGCACCACCAAGAAAACTGCGGATCGTAGCCGTTATAAAAATTATACACGTAATCGAGGCCAGCTTGTAAAGCGTATAATACCTTGGAGAGGTATTGCGTAGCCGGTATGTTTAAATGGCTCAAATCGGCAGTTTCAAGCAGTTCTTTGGCCGATTTACCGATACTATTAAATTGTTCGGCGGCAGTAACCGCATCCAGGTTATTGCCCCGTTGGCGCTCATTCACCAGTACCATGACCTGCTCTTCGAACGGAAGTAAGGATTTAATGGATGTAAACAATTCCTGTTGCTCCCGGAGTTCATGCTGCGCATGCCGGATCTCCCTTTGTAGCAATAAATAATCAACTTGATCTGACCTGGTTATCGATTTAAAAGGAAGCGAACGGAGCGCTTTTTCCTGGGTATCATAATAGGTTTGCATACGATCAAGATAGCCCGGAACGTATTTAACAGGGTACAATCGATCCAAATCGCGCGTATCTCGTGCCACGCAAAGGATCATTCCCGGCAAATCCGGCTTTCCTTGTCGATCTTGCGAATGAGACGCCGTACTTAGTAGCAAGCAGCAAGCTATCCAAATATAATTCCTGGGCATAGTATAGATTATTTACTTTAATATACTAGCATTGCCTTACAAATTATAATGGTACAACCATATTTGTACAGGATTGGACAAAATTATATTATCAAGGAAAGGCGGCGTTAACGTAAAGGTTTTAATAAATGACCGAGCCCGTTGGTTTTGATGATATGGGCGGTGGATAATAACATTCCCAGCTTGCCTTTGGGAAAACCTTGAGCGGCAAACCATTCCAAGTACGAAACCGGGAGATCCGCAATTTTAACATCTTTGTATTTGCCGAAAGGCATTTTCATCGTAACCAGCTCTTTCAATATTTCCGGGTTAGGCATTGCATTTTCCATACGTATCTCATTATGAAATACAAAAATGCAGAATTTAAATGATAGAATCCTGTTAATCATAAACTCATTCCCGTTAGTTACAGGGTTGACTTGACATTACACGTAGTTTTTTCGTATTTTAACGCATATCAACCGGAATCTTCCTATGCTGCGAAATATCATTGTCGTGGTTATGCCCTTGTTGTGCGTATTAGAAGGGTATTCCCAACAGAAGTTATTATTAAAGAACGGCCAGGTCGTTGATGTTGAAAATGCAACGATACTCCCGGATATGGATGTATTAATCGTTGGTGATAAAATCGAGAAAATCGGGCACCGGCTCGATAGTTTGGAAACTATCCCCAATAGCATCGACGTGGAAGGCAGGTATATCATGCCGGGGCTTATCGATATGCACGTTCATTTACCCGGGACGGACAGTTTGGATATTCCTTTGCAAGATTTCTTCAGGATGTCTTTAACCGCGGGTGTTACCTCGCTGCGTTGCATGCGTGGAAACGCTATGCAATTGCAGTTGCGCGACAGTATCATGAAGGGTTATATCATTGCCCCCAGCTTATACGTTGCAAGCCCGCCATTCCGCGAAAAAGACATACCCGTAGATAGCTTATACGATAAAGTAAAGCAGTATAAAGACAGCGGTTATTTGTATATCAAGTACTTACACCATACAACAGCGGGATACTATGATAGCCTCGCCCATATTTGCAAGGAACTTGAAATACCGTTGGTTGGACATATGCCAAAGGAAGGACTGGCCGTGGCCTTAAAAAACCATCCGCTAACGGTAGAGCATTTGGATGCTTTTGAAAAACAATTGCTTGCGAATAGTTCATTACTCCGCAAGCAATTAAAACAATTCGCGGATAGCGGCTTGTATGTTTGCCCGGATCTATATTGGTATTATGTCAATAGAAAAGTAATTCCCAAGGATAATATCGAGAAGAAAAGAGGATTGATGGAACTGCCGGAACAAGTGGTACGGCACTGGAAGACCTGGTATTTCTCAAAACCCGTTCCAGATGCTGAAAAACAGAAAGATGTCGCCTTTATCATCCGTCTACAAAAGTTAGTTAAGCAAATGAGTGATGCCGGTATCCCCTTGCTAATTAGTCCCGGGGATGAATATTTCATTATTCCCGGTTACAGCTACTTGGAAGAGTTGCTGCTTTTCAAACATGTAGGCGTGCCGGATGCGAAGATCGTTCAAGCAGCTACGATCAATGCCGCGAAAGCTTTAATGGATGATGCACATATAGGAAGCATCAAGGAAGGGAAATATGCCGATATCCTCGTATTGCAAAAGAACCCGCTGGAAGATATCACTACCTTATTGCAACCGAGGATGGTCATCGTAAGGAATAAATTTATTTCAGCATCCGGGGAATTGGCGAATGTGTTACAGTGATTTAAAAGAAAGGCGGCGGAATTTATTATCTCCATTGAATTCTTGATTAAAATATAAAGGGGGAAATGACTCATACATCGTTTCCCCCTTTACTATAAAAATCTCAACCGTTACTTTTTAGGTGCAACCTCGACGAATAAATTCACGAAACCTAAATTCTCATGCGGGGTTTCAGGATGAGATAATTCCCAGCTCACGGGGAAATAATGATCTTTCTCCAATTGAAGATCGCGCAATGTAAGAACATACCCTTCTTGGGGAATATTAAAGTCGATATTGACAGGCACCTTCTTATGGAAATTATTAAACACTTTCACCAGGATTTGGTTATTCCCCTTTTGTAAAGGTAACATCACGGTATGTGACAAGCTATCCACCTTATTCAAGTTATTGGTGCTAATAGCCTTTTCACCGTTGAGGAAAACCATTAAGCCATCGCCACCTGTAAATCTCACCAATACGTTTTGTGCCATTTCAGCATGTACCTGTTGCAATACATAATAAGCATTCATTTGTTTGGCAGGCAACCAATATGTATGTCCATTATGCCAATCGGCCTTCGGCTCCCATTTAAACCGGCTACCACTTGGCCAGGTCAAACTGCTATCTACCTTGCGGGGATCACCATTCGCGCCATCGATACCGGCATACATTGGCCCTGCAAGATAAATTTTACCAAATGAAAGTGTTGCCCGGTCATTAGGTATTTTCATCTTTTGCCCATTTTCGAGCTTTAACTCTAATGGTTTACCGTTTAAATGTAAAAGCATTGTTTTCCCGGATTCCTCGGAAGAATAATATACCCTTGCAGAGTAAGCTCCCGACTGCGTAGGCGCCAAGGTGAAGGCTTCCTTCACGGTACTTCTCAACCGGGTATTATAGTCAACCCCGGACGTACTGTAATAATGGAAAGCATTTCCACTACCCAATAACACGGGCGTATTATTTACAGCGAGTATATTTATTGGAGGAACAGTGTATCCCTGGGGCATTTCCAAGGCAACGACGGGAATAACGTCCTGTTTAAAAACCACGTCCGGGATTTCCAAAACAACGCCATCATCCGTAGCGCTGGCTTTCACCTTCGTTTGGCCATGCAGGGAATATGCTTTACCAACTTTCCCTTTCAGACCCGGCAACAGCACTACATTTTTATGCGGCATATTTAACAGGTGCAAGTAAATGGTATTCCCCTTGGTCGTGATACTCCCCCAACCAAATGGAACGTGGAATGGATCGGGTTGCGTCCCATAAATCGCTTCCCCATTATTTTTCAACCAATCACCGATCATCAATAACACGTCTCTCTCATAGTCTACCACGCTACCATCACCCTTGGGACCGATGTTCAACAGGTAATTACCTCCCCTGCTTGCCACGCGGATCAAACTAGTCAATTTTTCTTTGAACTTTTCTTGTTTACCCGTCCGTACCTGCCAGGAGCGATAGCCCCAAGTTTCATCAAAAAATGAAGCGGGGCTTTGCCAGGGCACACCGATAATATAATCAGGTTCCTGGTTATCACCCATTACGTCGAAATCCCCCCTGTTATTACCAATCCTGCTTCCGATCATACAATTTGGCTGCAAGCGGTGTACCAGGGCACGCATTTCAATACTTTGTTGTTTGCTCATGGAACCCATATCAAACCATAGTTCAGATATCGGCCCGTAATGTGTCAGCAAGTCCGTAACCTGCTGCATATTATACTGGTGATGTTCAGGGGTAATATAATCGGAGTTATGACTGGAAATCGGGGAAGCCTGGGGATAATGCCAGTCTATCAATGAAAAATACAAGCCGAATTTTAGACCTTGCGCCCGGCAAGCATTGGCCAATTCTTTTACAATATCCCTTTTATAAGGGGTGGCATCCACGATATCGAAGTCTGTATTGCTGGCATCAAACATACAAAATCCATCATGGTGCTTCGAGGTGATCACGATAGATTTCATGCCGGCATTCTTAGCTAGTAAAGCAATGCTGTCAGGATTCCACTTGGTAGGATTAAAATCATCTGCTACAGCGGCATATGTATCGCTGTAAATCCCGGCATGAGCTTGAATTTGCTCGCTAAGTCCGCGATCGATGTTCTTACCGTCCCATACCCCTCCAAGTTGTGAATAAATGCCGAAGTGGATAAACATTGAATACTTCTGATCCTTCCATTGTTGAAGGGCATCGGGATCGACTTGCGCTATTGCTCCATGGCCAAAGAGTGTGCCCATTAAGACCCATAATAATTTTCTTTTCATAGTTACTGGTTAAGAGGTTTGATTCGGTTCGATGCTCCCTGCATGGAGTCTAACTCTAAAATAGGCGTATTGTTATTAATGATTGATTATTATACGTGTCCCAGTTTCAATACATTAAACTAATTTTATATAAAAAAATTTTATGTAAATATAGTGTTCCTAACAGTTTTTAAGGATAGACTTTTCTCTTTTTTATTTTGATGGTGTTTAAATTCGTGTCAACATATTGTAATTAACAATAATTAACACTCCTAAAACCCTTAACCACTAAAGGTTTTAAAGAAAACAGCGCCTTCGCACCAGGCAAGGAAAGATTTTTAGGCATAGCGGCTCGGTTATTGTAATTTACGGGTTATGGCCCTCGGCAGCTAATGCTTTAAGGCTACGGGAATAAACACTAAAGGTAACATGGATGTTAGAATCATTTTACAGTTAGTAATCATCAAAGCTAAAAGGAATCCCATGAAACGTTTATTAATCACCTTGGCGCTCTTTCTTTCGGTGCAGCAGTTCTCACGGGCTCAGTACGTGGGCGCTAGCATCACGTTCCAAAACTTTTACGATGAACTCAGCCCTTATGGCTCCTGGGTTCAATCACCACAATATGGCTATGTTTGGGCACCCAATGTAGGCCGTAACTTCGTTCCCTACTCATCTAACGGTTACTGGGCAAATACCGCCTACGGCTGGACCTGGGTCTCCAGTTACCGCTGGGGTTGGGCCCCCTTCCATTACGGTAGATGGGTATATGATGATTGGTATGGCTGGTTATGGGTACCCGGTTATGAATGGGGACCCGGTTGGGTTACCTGGGGTTCCTACGGTGGCAATTACGGTTGGGCGCCGCTCGGACCGGGTATCAATATTTCTATCAATTTCGGTTGGCGACCACCTTCGCCCGTATGGTGGACATTTGTCCCGTGTCAATATTTCGGAAGCATAAATTGGTATAGTCGCCGTACGCCTACGCCGAGGGTAGTGAACAATGTTACGATCATCAACAACCGCTATTCAAGGCCCCGAAATTCAAATACATGGTTTACAGGGCCTACTGTTAGGGAAGTAGAAAGGGTAACAGGCGGAAGGGTTAGAACATACGAAGTCAATAATGTATCCCGCCCCAACCAGGACAGGATATCGAATGATAGGTTAAATATCTACAGGCCTAGCGTATCACAAAATAATAACAACTCGCGCCCGGAAAGACCGAGAAATGTGCAGACAATGGATAATTTAAGGCCTGTAAACAGGCTCCCGGCCAGGGATCCATCGCACAGTGTAGACAACTCGCGCCCAACAAGGCCCGCAGTTGAAAACCCGGGTAATAATACAAGACCTTCAACACCGAGTAGGCCAGCAGTTACGCCTTCGCAGCCGGTAAGGCCATCAAGCCCGGTTAGTCCCAGCAGACCTACCAGGCCAACCGTTGAACCTTCGCGCTCAACCAGGCCCGCGCAACCGGCAAGGCAAACCAATCCGCCGAAAAGACAAGGTTCGGGGAGTAATAGGCCTACCCGGCCAACAAGGGGATAAATTACCTACAACATAATAATAAGCCCGCTGGAAATTTCATCAAGGCGGGTTTATTCGTTTTATGTAATTTCATAGCGCGAACTATAATTATTCCAACAAGTACCTATTGCCTAAAAGAGAAATCCAGATGGACGAACAACAATCCAGGACCCTCGCTTCACAATTAAGTCGGCCCAACGGCGCACAGGGTAATGAAATAGCCGGGGAAATGCATGAACATAACGGCCCGATGAGTAGGCATGCCATAGACCTATTAAACATCCAGGAAGGGGAACGAATATTGGAAATTGGCCCTGCCAACGGCGGGCATGCTGCCTATGCACTCGAAAAAGCCGGTAAAACTTATTACGAAGGCATTGATATTTCTCAGGATATGGTTAATTTGGCCAACGAATTAAATGCCAACCTCGTGCAAGCTGGTCTTGCCAAATTCATCAAGGGGGACGGAGTTCAATTACCTTACGAAGAAAATTATTTTAACAAAGTATTTACGGTAAACACCCTATATTTCTGGACGGATTATGCCAAGCAACTGGCAGAAGTACACAGGGTATTAAAAGCCGGGGGCTATTTCAATATCGCGATAAGAAGTCGCAGTTTTATGCAGGGACTGCCATTTACCCGGTACGGCTTTCAAATGTTCGAAGTACCTGATGTTGTAAACTTATTGTCTGATAATGGTTTCAAAACCATCCATGTGGCAGTGGCGGAAGAGGTTGGTACGGGTAATCACCGGCAGGTGATAAAAAAAGATCGGATCATCATTGTGGCAACCCCCATCCAATAAATAAAAATAATTAATAGAGAAATAGAATGGAAAGAAGACATTTTATTCAACAAGCATTTATGACCGGTGCGGCTTTATCTATTTCAAAGATGGGCTTTTCAGCAATTTATAATGGTGGCGACTTCCCGGTAGTACGTGTCCCGGAAGCACAACGTAAATTTAAAAGTAAAGCGGTTGAACGACTCATTGCTGATATAAAGAAGGATATCGGGAACAAGGAAATAGCCTGGCTATTCGAAAATTGTTTTCCAAATACTTTAGATACTACCGTTGAGTTCGAAATAATCGACGGTAAACCCGATACTTACGTGATAACCGGGGATATTGATGCAATGTGGTTAAGGGACAGTTCTGCACAGGTATGGCCCTACTTGCCTTTGACAAAGCATGATAAGGATTTGCAACAATTAATCCGCGGCGTGATCCACAGGCAGGCTAAATGTATTATCCTCGATCCGTATGCCAATGCATTTTATAAGGATACGAGCAAAATAAGCGAATGGAAAGAAACGGATATCACCGAGATGAAACCCGGCATCCACGAACGCAAATGGGAGATAGACAGCTTATGCTACCCTATCCGCCTGGCTCATGGATACTGGAAAGAAACCGGCGATACCAGCGCTTTCGACGGGGAATTTGTCCAAGCAATGCACCTCATCATTAAAACATTCCAAGAGCAACAACGCTTTAACGGGAAAGGCCCTTATAGCTTCCAAAGGAAAACTGCCTGGGCAACAGATGGTGTGCCAATGGCCGGCTACGGTTACCCTGCAAGACCCAACGGGTTAATCTGCTCCATGTTCAGACCGAGCGATGATGCTACGATTTTCCCTTACCTGGTGCCTTCCAACCTGTTTGCCTTGGTGAGCTTGAAACAAATGCAGGAAATGGGCGCCGCTATACCGGCGATGAAATCCTTGGTTTCACCTGCTGCTGCACTTGCCACTACCGTGGAAAGAGCATTAAAGAACAACGCGATCATCAAGCATCCTAAATATGGAAATATATATGCTTACGAGGTGAATGGCTTCGGCAGCTACAACCTGATGGATGACGCGAATGTTCCATCATTGTTGTCACTTCCTTACCTCGGCGCCGTGAAACAGAATGATGCTATTTATCAAAATACCCGCAGGTATATTTGGTCGGAAGATAATCCATTCTTTTTTAAAGGGGAAAGCGCTGAAGGCATCGGCGGGCCGCATATCGGTTTGGATATGATCTGGCCAATGAGCATCGTGATGAAAGGTTTGACCAGCTCCAACGAAGCAGAAATCAAATGGTGCTTGGAAACCTTGCAGAAAACACATGGCAATACAGGCTTTATGCACGAATCGTTCCATAAGAATGACCCGTCAAACTTTACCCGTAAATGGTTTGCCTGGGCAAATACTATCTTCGGTGAATTTGTATGGAAAGTGTACCAGGAGAAGCCGACCTTGTTAAGTTAAAGTCAACACGAAAAATAATATAAAATGGCTGCCAAATAATAGTTATTGGCAGCCATTCCTTTTATAATTTGACTATTTTATTTCATTGTTGTCTGACTAAAAATGCATTAAAGGTACTTGAATTCCTTACCTGGTGAAGGACATTAGCGAAGGATGATACATTCACCCCCTGCCAAGAGAACCGTGGAACTTCGCACCGTTGATAGCGAAGGGTAGCTTGGCCATACAGTAGTAGAAAGGCCGGATCGAGCGATCAAATTGGCGGCCGTAATGGCCAATTTGTGCCCTTTTGGGGCAAGCAAAAAAGTACAAGAAACGAGCAGATGAACAGTGAATCGAACTATTGAGGGATCAAATTGCTCCCCGGTTAAAATTTAGTCGGACAATAATGATTTTATTTCTACGTTCTTACAAAGAAGGATATTTTACAAGGTCATACTTTAAAATGATATGTTAGCTGCGCCAAGGGAATTTGCCCGCATCTCACAACTTAGGCATAAATTTATTCCACCTCTATTTTCTCGTCGACCTTGGCATCCCGGAAACCCAATGCATCTAAAATTTCATTCCTTTTATTAATGACGCTACTATCTGCTTTGCTCAGCAAGCGTTTTTTATCTGTGAAATAATATTTGTATTTCGCCTTTGTAACATGAATTTTATAATCATCTAAGTTCCCGGAAATATCGACCCCGGTCTTAAAAGGAACCGGCGATTTCAGAACGGTAATATGGTAATCATAACTCATATCCATCCGCTGAATACCTCCCACTGCCAAGCGGTAGCGATCAATTTCCAATAAAGCCGGCAATATCTGCATATGGCTATTTTCAATTACCATTTCAAGGTTCAAATAACCGATCGGGTTCTTTTCCTTGTTTTTAAACATCAAAGTTTTCGCTAGCTCCTTAAAGGTTGGGCCATCTAATACCATCAGATCCTTTGCTTTCAAAGCGGCGATGCCATTTACACTTTTCATCTTGATCTCCATATTCTCATCCAATTGCGCGCTGCCCTTAATCCTGAAATTAACGGTTCCTTCAAATGATTCTGACATCGGTAACAGTGAATCTAATGCAGGCAATACCTTTACCAGGTTCGCCATCTGTATATCGTTCATATTAAAATCGAAGTCCATCAATGCAGAGGAGTCCGACTGTACCGCGTAATTGATATCGGCCAAGATATTAACTGCCAAGGTTTTCATACTTAAATCGTCCAGCTGTATTTTACCTTTGTACATTCCCAGGTTCCCGGTCAGATCATTTATATCCATCACGCCCCATTTTAAGCGCTTTACATCCATATTAAAAGTAAAGTCAATGCCTTTCGGCACTTGAAAGATCGTCTTGGTTTCAGTTTTGACGTAATTGGTATCAACGGTAACTTCCCCTGCTTTGCCGGGTGCCGTGGCAATCTCTTTACTGCCCACCGCGGAGTCGGCCATAAACTGCATCAACTCGTTGGCATCTAGGAACGTAGATTGCAATGCCAACGATGCTTTTGTATCCGTGGTATCGCCCTTCTTTTTGAACAGGTGTTCGATCTTACCGGTCAATGTAAAGTCGGAATGGCCAACCTTCAAACGGGCGCGGTTTAATTCGACAGCATTAGTGTCTAGCGTAATCCGGCTATGCATCATGCGTATCGGCAAAGGGAACTTGGGACTGAATGCGTAAAGGCGGTTGAACACTACTTTACCCCTTGCTTTCCAATGCTTTTGTTGATCCCTAAGTATTTCCAGGTCATATTTGCCTTTCCTGATGCCAACAAATTGTTGCTGTTGCTTTAGCCCCACGCTATCCATTTCAAAAGTACTATGGATAACCGGTTTTGACCGGCGGTTTTTCCGGGTCATATCCACGGAAGCAACCATTGTTCTGGCCAGTGCTTTCAAAGAATCGGGGCCTTGGTATTTCAAGTTTTTCAGGCTGAGATCTGCATGAACCGCGGAAGTGCTGTCAACGGACCTTTTAGCGCCTACGGTAACCTTTAAATCCTGTACTTGCACATGGTGTTCGTTTATATAGTTCAAGTTGAGATCTTTCATTTGAATATGACCTGCCAACTTGCGTTTCGTGCCTTGATCACGTATATTATCAAATTCGAGCTTAGTAAGGATCGTATTTAATTCAAAATGATGCACCAGGTCCCTGATCGATAATTCCTGTAAAGAAGCATTTCCGCTCGCTTGCAGGTTATGGTATTTACCGGCAAGCAATTCCTTCAGGTCAAAGTTAGCCTGCAAGTCCAAATGCGCTTGACCGGCGGTTTGAAGGCTATCATTGACCGGGAACATCCCGTGCACTTTCGTGAAATCGATATCTGCCAATATATTGGTATTGACGTGTGGATTTTGAAGCACATCGGTCACCAAGCCTTTTACATCCAGGTACATACCGCTACCCTTCACCAAGCATTTGTTAATCCGTACATTTGAACTGTCCGGTTGATTGAAATCAATCCTTGCCGTCATATCACTTTCTAAGTGATCAATTTTGCCGGGGAAGTCTTTATATTTTAAAGTGCCGTTTTTAATATGAAACAGCAGGGCGATCTGCGGGAATAAATTTCTACCGTATATGCCTTGCACTTTTGCCGATACATTTACCGTACCCGTTGCATCGACACCATCCTTCTCGATAACCGAAGCCGGCAAAAGCTTCCACAGGTTTTCAAGCGAGTTAATATTTAATGCCAACTGCAAGTCCGTATGGATTTGCCGCCTGGCAGAATCTAACAAAAGCTTCCCTTCCAATTCAAAATCGGTATCATTGATCAACACTTTGCTTTTGGAAATGGTAATGGTATGGTTTGCGGCTTCATAGTTTACTTTTGAAGCTAGGGCTAAATTCACCGACTTAACAAAAGGAATACCTTCATGTTCAAAGGTAAGCCGTTCACTTTTGGTATCGATCGTGAAGGCGGTACCCCGCTTATTTTGTTTAGCCTTTAATACGAGGTCATATTTGGGAACATGGATTATTGTTTTCGTGGCAACGTCCTTGTAATACACCTCCGCGTCTTTAATGGCAAAACGTCTTAAATAATACCCACGGAAACGCCCCCCTTCCCCGGAAGTATCCGCAGCCGCCACGGTAGTGGTATCCGTAGGTAATATTTCCCAATTAGCTTTACCCTTCTCATTAATAACGGCAAATATCTTGGGTTGATCAAATTCGACCTGTTGAATTGCCACGACATTCTTAGCCAGGAGCTTCACAACATTAAATGAGAGTTGGCAGTTTTTGAACTCGGCCAAGGTATCGGAACCGTATTTGCGGAAATCTTCATTCAGAATACCACCATTCTTCAATTGCACCGCGAAATGCGGGAAACTGGAAAAGAAAGTCAGTTCCATTCTTTCGCAATACACCTTAGCATTCACTTGACCGTTGATATAACGGGTTACTTCCGGTGTGATTTTCCCCGGTGTGAGTACAAAATTGAGCAGGAAGCCAATAATACCCGCCAGGCACAATACCATTATCAAAAGTCCCCACAGGGCCCTCTTGATCCATTTCTTCGTTTTATTCATCAGGGATGTTTTGAATCCTTATATGTCTCTGCTATATTAAATAATAAGACGGAAAAGTTTCCTTTGACCACCAGGGCAAAATCAAAAAATTCCGGGAACCGGGGGATCCCTAGTGATTTTAACGGTAACTATTGCAGGTTTATTGGGAATGTAAAAGAATTGTGGAACAAAAATAGAATAAATACCTGGTTATATTTAAAATTAACCGTTAGGTAACAAGAAAATTTCAATGCTATACGTAATCTTACCGTGTTGGTTCTTTTTCAAGGTACCGGGCTAAAAAGTCCTCCAATCCGATGTAAAATCTACACCGGGTTCTAATTGCAGCCCACATAGACGGATGGTATCCTCAAAAAATTGTAGTAACTCCTTGCGTTCCTTATTCTCGATCATGCCCATATTTTTGGCTGCCGCACGGTTCAAAGAAAGTATTGATTTCTTTAACGCGGCAGTAATTTGGGAAACCTTCTGCGCTTGCAGAGCGGCAATAACTTGGTCTATATATTTTTCCAATACCGAGTTAACCTCCTTGATATTTTTCTTATCGAAGGTATGATCTCCAGCATTCATCCTCAATATCCAGCTTAACGTAGGGTTCATCACTTTCATCGAATTCAGTTCCGCGATGTTGAAAGTGTGCACCCGGTATTGTTGTTGTTTAAATAACTTGGTAATATCTACCTGGCGTGCGTATAACTCATTTCTAGGTTCTACCCTGAACCAGTTAAGCTGCTCATTCTCATCCAGGGCAACGATAACCTCGTAGGTATTGTAAACAAAGCTCCAACAATTAGCAAAGGCCGCTTTCTTGCCGTTAACAAACTGTTTGAACTTCCTGGAAACCTGCATCATCCGTGGCTGGTAACCGAATAATAACCGGAATGGTAAATGGACATTCAATACTTCGTGGGCATCGAAAAATTTCCTGTCGAAAGTGGCGGCCACTAAGAATAAATCCCCTTTTTTAGAAGGTACATCACCGGTTGATTTCGACCTGGAAAATGCCGGCCTATCATTTGACTGAAACTGCAAATGTACACCGCGCCCGTTCGCTATAATAGTAGCATCATCTTTCCCTGTTTGTTGTACATCCAGTTCTTGCATGAGGCTGATTATGCCGGGGTCGTGTATAGGTAGTCCCAAAAGTTGGGGAATAAGTTCTAGCTGCATAGGCAGATGGTTAAGCCCAGCAAAAAGGTTGTTCTCTCACCATTTGCTGGTAGGTGTATTCGGTCAAAAGTTAATAATTATATTTAAATTAAACAAATAAATAATATATCAATTATTTCAACCTATTGATTTTCAGCTATAAAATTATTAATTATTTTCAATAATACCATTGCGTTTAATTGTTCCAGCGGGTGCTTTAACCCCGGGATAACCGTAAAAGCGGATTTCAGCAGCGCCCTAGCTGCTGCTTCGGACTCCCCAACAGTTACCATCTTATCTAATTCACCGAGGTAAATATGCACGGGTAAATCCAACTGCCCTAAACCTGCATTGGTTAATATCGGGCGGTTCCCCAATTTCTCCATTAGGCTCCCGGTTTTCTCTAATAGCGATTCCCAGTTCTCCCCATGTAATTTAACCAGGTTGTCCATGAAACCCGGCGCTTTCGTCCTAATAGTTTCGGCGTTCAATTTTGCACGCTCCCCCGCGGCAGAACCCGGGTCCCATTTAAACTTGGTTCCTAGGCAAATAACCCCGCCTAAAGTTCCCGGGGAAATCAATTCCGCGTACAATGCCACGTATCCTCCCATGCTATATCCAAATACAAGGGGTTTCATCAATCCATTGTCATTAATAAATCCTAATAGTTGATTTGACAACAATTCGATACTTAACGATTCCGGCTGATCGACCTGTTTACCATGACCGGCAAAATCAAATGCATATACTTCGTATTCCTTACCAATAATCTTCAAATAGTCATGATACTGATCTTTTGATCCAAGGGCGCCATGAAGCAGGATGATAGGACTTGTCATACAATTTAAATTTAATTACAATGATATAACAATATCCGCTCTCCGTTTAAAATTTATTTCTATCCTAAAACCCTTTATCCAACAAGCTTACAGATACATTAAACAAAATTAAATACATAAAAATCAATCCAAATTATTACTGCCTACGTAATTGAACATATACCTCCTACAAGAATATAAAGTAAGATTCATTAACTAGTAATTGTACATAATTAAATTCAAAATTATGAGTGGAAACCTTTTGCCTAAAAATCCGGGCAAGCAAAACGAAACCTTCGTTCCCCCTAATGTTTCAAGGCGCCATTTCCTAGCATATGCAGGCGTCTTCGGTGGATTAACAACAGTGGCCCTGGCTTGTAGTGATGATGATAACGACAATGGTAGTGGTGGCGTAAGTTTAGGCACGGGCGATGTTGCCATCCTCAATTACGCGTATGCTTTGGAACAATTGGAAGCTGCATTTTACACGCAAGTTGTGGCCAGCCCATTTTCCGGGATTACAGATGGCGAGTTAGCCTTGTTGACCGACATCCGCGATCACGAAATCGCGCATCGAGAATTTTTTAAACTGGCCTTAAGTAGTAATGCGATCCCGGCGCTGAGCGTGAATTTCAGCACCATAGATTTTACAAAACGCGATTCTGTTTTGGCTACGGCAAAGGCTTTTGAAGATTTGGGCGTATCGGCATATAACGGCGCCGGCCGTTATATTCAAACGGCGGACTACCTAGTTATAGCAGGTAAAATCGTTTCTGTTGAAGCGAGGCATGCGGCCTACGTTCGCGATCTAATCAGCAACGGGAGCTTCGCCGGTAATGATGTAGTAGCAATGGATACCGGGCTTGACCTGAGCCGGAAACCGAAAGAGGTACTTTCCATTGCATCAGCTTACATCAATACCAAGATCAATGCCGGCGGCTTGCCTTCTTAATCACATTACCCACAAAATCTTTACGCGATGAACTTTCAAAATATTTTTAATCAGATTGAACAAGTAGATCCCGAGTTTTATGCCCGCACCGATACCCGGCGCGAATCACTTAAAAAGTTTGCAGGCATCGGGAAGAAATTAGCTCTTACAGCTATTCCCTTCGCATTGGGATCTCTATTCAAAAAAGCATATGGCACACCGCCATCTTCCAACGTGGTGCTTGATGTGCTCAACTACGCGTTAACCTTGGAATACCTGGAGGCAGAGTTTTATGCTAATTCGTTAACGGCGCTGCCAGGTATGGGCGCCCCAACAGCTGCACAAAATGCGATCAAGGTAATTGCTGATCACGAAGCAGCGCATGTTACCCTGCTGAAAAATGTTATCAACAGCCTGGGAAGTACTCCCGTTCCAAAACCTACATTCGATTTTACCGCGGGCGGGGCTTTCAATGACGTATATACGAATTATGACCTATTTTTAGCGGTAGCGCAAACATTCGAGGACACCGGGGTTAGGGCCTACAAGGGCAGGGCCGCTGAAATTGTTGGGGGCGGTGATATACTGGAAGCCGCTTTGAATATCCATTCCGTGGAAGCAAGGCACGCTTCCCATATCCGCCAAATGCGCAGGGCCAGGAGTTCCGATACCAGCATTAACATCAAACCATGGATCACGTTGAATGAAACAGCCGGCATCGGTAGCGCCGTGCAAGCAAGTTATAACGGGGAAGAGAACGTGGTGCAAGCAACAGTTAATATAGCGAACCTACCGAGTGTTTCCGGAACGATCGGCATGACTGCCGCTTCAGAGTCATTTGACGAGGGATTGACGAAAGACCAAGTACTGGCCATCGTTGCTCCTTTTATTGTCGGGTAATTAATTGCTAAACATTATAAAACATGGATGTTACGGTGCGTATGAGGAGCCAAGGTTAGCCTTGGCTCTACGTGATTTAACAGGTTAAATAACTATGTTATTGATACAAACCTTCTTTCAGTGCGTCCGTCGATAAATACACACCGGGCTTCTCACAAAAACTTTTAAAATCACCGGCGGACACATCTCCCTTGAATGGCACGTAATAATGCATATTCTTCTCATGGGGCCGCCATCCGGCATTCCTCCAAAGCAGTATGTATGATAACGGAATATCCTTGATGGCAGGCCAAAGAGAATGCGTCCACCATTTTTCATACGGGATCCGCTCGTAACCTGTTTCTGCCAAGGCCAGCAATTTCTGTTTCCGGCTTGCAAGCTCGTAAACTTCTTGTAAATTTTTATGTACAGACTTGGTAAAGCTGTCATCCTTGGAAGGATCAACATATTGATATGCATCGAAGCTCAAGACATCAACATAAGCATCGCCGGGATAACGTTCTAAAAAGGATTCTTTGTTTGGAGTTTGCGATGTATTGTAAACATAAATTAAATGATGTAGTTGCTTTACATCTCTCAAGTACATTACTGTAAACCGGAACAACTCCTTAAATTCCTCCGCGCCGGAAGATTTTGTTCCCCACCAAAACCAATCCCCTGTCAGTTCATGGAATGGCCGGAATAATACCGGTATATACTCACCATCGTTATTTTTTAAGGACTCTAAGAACGTAGCGATTTTATCTAACCAGGTAATAAATTTTTCATGGTAAGCACCGCCGGGTAAGATAGACTTCACCGTACCCGGAGCCGTATTCCAAGCCGAAGAATCATTCACTGGATTATTACCATGCCAAGAAATGGTATTGACCCCTCCCCTGTTATATGTTTCCAGGATATATGCCCGCATTTTTTCAAACGGTACACTATCCAAGTTTACTGCACTACCATTTTCAATATGCCCAAGATCCCAACCCAAAACCGCCGGATAATCACCCGCAAGCTCTTTCATATCGCATTTCCCATCTACGTATTTCCAATTTACGCCGTAGGCGAGTGCATCTTGCTGTCCTAGTAAGACAGCTTTACCTGATAATTTAAACAAGTTCCGGTATAAATTCTTCGTTTGCCGCGTCGCAGCCCCATCGATTAGTTGCTGGGCCAATGCAAAATGTGCTATTAATATCGTGAAAATACAAGTAATCAGTTTCTTCATAATACCGGTATAATTAAAGTTTATATTAAATGTGGAAAAGGTTTCAAATGCAGGCCCCGGCCGTTTTCATTACGCTATCAAGGTATAAATAGTAATCAATATACTAAAATCACCATTGCCAGGAAAATTCGTAGCAATGGTGATTCGAATGGTAACAAAAACTTAGATCAATCCTATATCATCCACGTATATTTTGGTGGTAGCATTTCCTTCAAACTCCTGGATAACTATTTCCTGTAAAGTAGCGGGACTTCCGACAGCGTTTAACGGGATTGTCAGATCTTGCCATTCGCCTTCATTAACCATAAATTCGTACCCGCCATCATAGTTGCCGTTTACTACAAGTTTAACTTTCCGATTGCCGCCGCCGATAGCACCATACACAGATAATTTTATAGCTGCATATTCTGATAAATTGATTTCAGCGCCGCTATACCCAGTTTGGAAACCACTCCAAGCGCCGGTGTATTCAATCTTAATTGAGGATGCCCCACGTTTTACAACTTCAGCGCTATTCCAGGTGGTAATATTTCCCCAACCACCTTTCCACCAACTTCCCGCCAGGTCATCATCGTAAACAACGTATTTAAATCCGAATGCCGCCGCCGAAGTAGCCACACCGCCGGGTGTAAATACATGGATAAATGCCTGTACGATTCCCGCCGGCACCTTGACCTTTATTTCAGTTGAGCTACTGCTTACTACCTCGGCCTCGGTGCTGTCGAACATCACTCTTTCCAAACCATCGAATACTTCACCTGTTATTGTAACGATATCACCTTCACCCGCAGCTTTCGGATCGAAATTGTCAATTTCAGGTCCGGGTTGTTGTATTTTAAAATCAATATCGGCCGTACCGAACATTGTTTCCACCGTTATCTTATCGGGTTGATCCTTCCAAGGCGCATCTTTCGGAACGGTTACGATGATATTATTATCAGTAATTAATGTTGGGTTCAGGTAAGCAGCAACTCCGTTGAATGAAACTTTTACGGTTGTGCCTAGATTCTGACCGATGATCGCGTACATATTGCTGGTATAACCCAGGCTTGTTGTTGAATCTTTGGCTATCAATCGAACCCTTTCCAAGATCGGTGGACCGGGATTATCATCTTTTTCGCAAGATGTTCCGAAACATATCCATAGGCAGCATAAGCTAAGGATTATGGTCGCTGTATGTAAATGAATAATTCTTTTCATAACAATAATTTGATTTTGCCAGGTTAAAACTCGTAAGGTACCGGGGCTTCCATGAATTTTGGATTCTTCGCAACTTCACTGGTCGGGATCGGGAACAGGAATTTATCTTCCGTCATGTTGATGTGCGCGGAATATATTTCCGGTGGGTTATCATTACTATAGGTTCCCCTTTCCTGGTTATTCATGATATTAATTGCCTTCGCGCGATTAATTCGTCCCAGGTCGAACCAATAATCACCTTCGATAGCAAATTCAACCCTTCTTTCCCGGAGTATATCATCCTGGGTGATGTTCGGCTTATCTCCAAGCCCCGCACGGCGACGAATTTTGTTGAAGGATGCCAAGGCCGCGGGATCACTGGTACTTTCTTGATCTGCCAAGATCGACTCGGCATGGACCAGGTATACTTCTGCCATCCGCATGAGGTAAGTATTATTGGCCGTTTTCTGCATGGCGCCAATCCCACCGTTATCGGCAGGCGTTCCCACGACGTATTTCTTGATCGCCGCACGCGTGCCTTGCGCGTTTGCATCTTCTGGTACGGTAAACCCTCCGGCAGCCTGGTTTATTTCCGGGTAGAAATCACCGGGAAGCATAATCGTAGATTTCCTGCGGATATCACCCGGTTCAAAAGCCCTTTGCAAATCTATAGTTGGACCTAAAACAGCCCAGCCATCGCCGGTTCCGGTAATCGTGGAATTTAATGCGAAAGATGCTTGTACCGCGTTCTGTACACCGTATTTAACCAGGTCCACTGTCCATTGAAGCGCAACGATCGATTCTTCATTATTATTATTCTTGGTGCGGAATAAACCGTCAAAATCAGTACCCGGTACTTCCAGCCCGTAAAGTTTAAATTCGCCTGAATTAATAACCAATTCCGACTTCTCCCTTGCCTTCGGATAGTCTTTCAAGTAAAGGTAAATTTTGGCCAACATTGCCGAAGCGCTGCCACTTGATACATGCGTATTATTGGCATAGGTGGAAGTCCTCAATTTCGAATAGCAATTTGCTTCCGCGAATGTAAAATCATTGATGATGAATTGATATACATCTTCAACCCGGTGCCTTGGCAACAAGGGATCGTACACATGCTCAAAATTATTTTCAATTATGGGCACCGCACCAAATAACCGCACCAGGAAAAAGTAAGCCATCCCCCTCATGAAATGCGCTTCCCCGAGGGCATTGTTAACTACCGTTTGTGAAATAGACGGATCCACGTACTTCGGCAGGTTTACAAGCAACATATTACTTTGCGCTACAACAGAATATAATGATTCCCAAGCGCTGTATAAAAGCTGGTTGTCGCCGGTGACGGTAAGATCGCTAAAATTAACAACATCCCCCGACCAGCTCCTGCCATTACCGCCCGACAGTTCTGTAATGGCCCAGAAAGCTTTCGTATTAAAGTTAAACCAAGGCAAGCCGTACAAGATGTTGGTGCTAGCAACGACTTGTTCTTCCGTTTTATAAAAATTAGCCGTCACGATTTGATCTTCCGGCGGTTTGTTCAAGAAATCCTTGCTACAATTTGTCAGGAGCAAGATGGCCGATAAGCCGGCAATTTTTAATGAATTATAATAAAGTTTCATGGTCTGCAAATTTTCTGGTGGACGAATTAAAATTCCGCGTTTAAGCCGAACGTAATTACGCGCGGTGTTGGATACCTACCGTTATCAATACCCAATTGCAAGGCATCCCCGTTATAGGCGCCTACTTCGGGATCGTATCCACTATATTTCGTGAAAGTGTAAAGGTTTTGCACGCTCGCGAAAGCCTTCAGCCTCGTGAGATGCAAGCGGCGTAATAAAGCGGGATTAAAATTATATCCTAAATTCACCGTTTGTATCCTCAGATATGATCCATCTTCCATGAAGCGATCACTCAGGAAAAGGTTCGGGTTATCATCTCCCCTCCTGGCTCGCGGGATATCAGTATCCGTATTATCAGCGCGGTAAAAATCTGCTACATCCGCAAATTGGTTCGTGTATAACCTTTGTAATCCACCGGCAGATACTTTCGTTAAATTCAAGATTTTATTCCCGTAAGAACCTTGTAAGAAGATATTTAAATCGATGTTTTTATATGAAAACGTATTATTAAAACCGAAAGTGAATTTCGGATGCGGGGAGCCGATAAATGTCCTATCCAGCTCATTTACTTCTCCATCTCCATTTACATCTACATACTTTACGTCACCGAGCCAAGTTTCACCGTTGGCTTCGCCAAAATCGGCACCGAATTGCCTCGGTTGATCATGTATGCTAGCGGCATCTTTGAATATTCCATCAGCCTTATAGCCATAGAACAAACCCATCGATTGCCCCTCGATCGTCCTGGTTAATGGAAATGACAAGAAGCCTGAAGTCAATGTTTTAGTTATATCAAAATCCTTTAAATATAATTCCTGTACATTGTTTTTATATTGGGAGAATGTTAAGGTACTCGACCAGTTAAAATCTTTCCCGGGCATCGTTTTGTAAGTCAGCGTAACATCGATACCCTGATTATGCATCTTACCCAAATTGACATAAGGCGGGGCAACACCACCATTATAATCGGGCGCTCCCGTTAAATAAGTTGGCAATGGCAATTGGTATAAGAAATCCTTCGAGATTTTACTATACCATTCCACCGTTGCAAACAATCTTTCGTTCAGTACACTGAAATCGATACCGATATTGGTCTGTGTTGCAGACTCCCATTTTAGATCCGGGTTGGGGAAACGCGCCGTTCTGAAACCCGTACCCATACCGGTTGGCTCCGCGGCCAAGGAAGAACCGTAAAGGAATCCCGCGATATCTTGGTTTCCAACAACGCCCCAACCAGCTTTTAGGCGAATGTTGTTCACTACCTTGTTGATTTGTTGCATAAAAGGTTCATTGTACAACTTCCAAGATGCCGCGAAAGCCGGGAAATAGCCCCACTGATTTTTAGCGATCTGGTCGTACTTTGAAGAACCATCTGCCCGCATCGTAGCAGTTAAACCGTAACGGTTATTGAAATCATATAAAACCCTGCCGTAAAAAGACTGTTGCGATCCGCTACCCTTGTAGCCACCATTCGAAGCACCGTCAACGCTACCTGCATCGATCGCGTAAATATCATTTGTATAAAATCCCTGTCGCATCGCGGAAATGCCTTCCCAGCTAGACTCCATCGCCTCGTGTCCGACCATGGCAGTAATGGAATGTTTATCAAAAACATGATGATAAGTCAAATAATTCCTTACAGACCAAAAGATACTGTTGTTCCTTCCTTCGTATAAGGTAGCGCTCTTATTTTCGAAACGGCCCCATTTGTATGTCGGCTTAAAGATAGTATTACCCGCGAAGTTAAAATCCCCGCTTAATTCAGATCGGAATGATACATCCTTGGAGAAGGTAAAGTCGGCGTAAATATTTCCCAATATTTTATTCCGCGTTACCCAGTTCTTAACACTTAAAGCCTTGGCCACCGGGTTTTCATTCCCTTCGCCATCATCTTTTCCCGCTTCCGGCCCGGCAAATGTTCCATCCATATTGTACACGGCAATATCCGGCGCCTGCTGTAGTGCCAGGCTAACGATACCTTCCTTCAGATCGTTTACCGTGATATTTTCCTTGGTACGGCTGGCCGTAATATTGGTCCCCACTTTCAACCAGCGGTTTACCTGTCCATCCACGTTGGCCCGTACCGAGTACCTTTTGAAGTATGAACCGATTACGATACCATCTTGATCCATGAAGCCCCCGGATAAATAATAGTTAACACCATCTTTACCACCTGAAAAGGAAAGGCTGTGGTTCTGCATGGCGGCATCCTGGAAAATTTCCCTTTGCCAATCTGTTCCTTTACCTAATAAACTGATGTCAGCAAACTCTTGCCTGGGCTCTACTCCGTAAGCAGTAGCCAATTCGTTTTCAAGGGTAGCATATTGGCGCAAGTTCATTACATCCAAGTATTTGGAAGGTTGTTGAATACCGTAATAGCCGTCGTAATTAAGTCGCCCGGTGCCATTCTTTCCTTTCTTGGTAGTGATGATTACGACACCGTTTGAAGCGCGTGAACCGAAGATGGCAGTAGCCGAGGCATCTTTTAATATATCAATTGATAGTATATCATTGGGGTTTAAGGCGGCTAATGGACTCAAGGCTGTTTGTCCGCCACCGGATAAAGATTGTGGGCCGGAAACAACGGATCTACCGCTGCTGCTTGCATTCCTGCCATCGCCACTTATCTGCACACCATCAATAACATATAGCGGTTCATTGCTCATGGTAAGCGACGTAACGCCGCGGATCCTAACGGAGGTTAAGCTTCCGGGTTGACCGCTGTTTTGGGTAACCATCACCCCCGCGGCTTTTCCTTGTAGCATTTGATCGATACTGCTTTGGGCCAAGTTCTCGATATCTTTAGCCTTAACGGAAGAAACGGAACCGTTTACATCCTGCCTATTTTGGGAACCGTAACCGATCACGACTACATCACCGAGGTTCCTGGCAGCAGTTTTCAGGATGATATCGAAATGGGTTTTCTGACCGATAGGTTCTTCCGAGGTTTCCAATCCGATAAAAGAGAATACCAATACCTTACCTTCAGCAGGCACGTTGATGGTAAACTTACCATCGGCATCCGTCACTACCGCTACATTTAGATTCTTTACTTTCACGGTAGCGCCGGGCAAGGCATTTCCTTTATCGTCATGAATCACCCCCTTGATATTCTTGACCTGTGCATAGGCAGGAATATGTGTAAGTATGCTGCATAGGCACAGCATTACACTGAAGCGTAGAATTTTTTTCATAACGTAGGATTATTTGTTCAAAAGTATGACCACAATGCAGCTAGATATAAATACTTTTTTATCTTATGTTTATATTTTTTCAACTTATATCTTACTATCAAGATAAAAAACGCGCATCCGGATCAATACTGTAGCCATTTTTCAGTATAATATGCTATATCAACAAACTGATACTAATTTTACAATCAATTCATTACATTTGAAGCAATAAAAGGGCAAATTCCTTTTATATTTGCAATTCCATCGATTATGAAAACTGGCATATTAAAAGAAATCACACCGCTCACTCAAAGTGACTGCTTTACTATTTTCAGCAGGCGCAAATCTAAATTTGATTTCCCGCTGCATTTACATGAAGAATATGAACTGAACTTGATCAAGAATGCCAAGAACGCCAAGAGAGTTGTAGGTGATCATATGGATGAAATAGGCGAATGGGAGCTCGTGCTGGTTGGTCCCAACGTACCGCATGCCTGGTTCACGCATGACTGTAAAAGCCCGGAAATACACGAGGTTACTATACAATTCCATAAAGATTTATTCGATGACAGGCTGCTGCGTAGGAACCAGCTTAGTTTTATCCGCAACATGTTTGAAAAATCGAGCCGGGGCATCCTTTTTTCAGACGAAACGATCCAGTTAGTAGCCCCGAGGATTTTGCAACTCAACAAAAAACAAGGCTTCGATTCTATATTGGAACTGATGTCCATATTACACGACCTATCTATTTCGAGAAATTTCAGGATGCTGGCAGATGTAAACTTTTCCAATTACGAACTGCCGACATATAACAGCCGCAGGATCGAGAAGACTTTTGAGTATATGAATCAAAATTTTGACAAGCCGATCAGCCTCGGGGAACTCGCCAAAATTGCCAACATGAGCGAAGTATCATTCAGCCGCTTTTTTAAACAACGAACCGGCAACACTTTCGTTGACAGTTTAAACGATATTAGGTTGGGACATGCCACGCGGATGCTGATAGATACTACGCAATCGGTAGCGGAAGTCGCCTATAACTGCGGGTTCAATAATATTTCCAACTTCAACAGGATATTTAAGAAAAAAAAGAATTGCACTCCGAAAGAATTTAGGGACCGGTTTTCAGGAACTAGGATCTTCATTTAACAGGTTAAGATTAGTAGAACCCCCTAGCCTATTACTAAATCCTCTTCCATTGCCACGCTAAATTATTTTTTGCAACAACGTTGCATTACATTATATTTGCCAGATGAAACAAGATGCAATTATAATCGGGGGAAGTTATGCCGGTTTATCAGCGGCATTAGCATTAGGACGATCCAAGCGGAATGTTTACATCGTCGATTCAGGGTTGCCGTGTAACCGTCAAACGCCGCATTCCCATAATTTCTTATCCAGGGATGGTATCCGGCCTGCGGAGCTTGCATCGATTGCGAAGGCAGAACTGTTGCGGTACCCAACGGTTCAATGGTTAACTGATACGGTCATTTCCGTAGAAGGAACCGATGGTACATTTACTATCAAAACAGAAGGTGGACAAGCAATAACATCCAGGAAAATAATTTTTGCGACAGGCGTACGGGATATAATGCCCAACATCCCGGGTTTTGCAGAATGCTGGGGTATATCTATCATACATTGTCCCTTTTGTCACGGTTACGAAGTGAAAGACGAGCCGATCGCTATTATGGCAGATGGCGACCATGCTTTAGAAATGAGCAAGCTACTCCGGCATTGGAACCCAGAATTGACCGTTTTAACTAATGGTCCATCGCAATTAACACCCTCGCAAAAGGAGCTGTTAACACGGAATAAAATAAATATAATCGAGGAGCCGATCAAGCGTATAACGCATAAACTTGGGTATCTCGAAGCCATCGAGTTCGCTTCTTTCCATCTCAAGGGACTTAAAGCCATGTATGCACATCCCAAGATGGAACAGCATTGCGATATCCCTATTCGCCTGGGTTGTAAATTGGATGATTACGGGAAACTCGTTACCGACGAATTTCAGAGAACTACTGTAGCAGGAATTTTTGCAGCCGGGGATAATGCCACTATGCTAAGAAGTGTTGCTAACGCGGTATCCAGGGGACAGATGGCAGGAGTTGCTATCCAGCGGGAATTATTAAAACCCTTGGAATAAATCATCCTTCGATGTTATCACTTATATATTGCTGTTCATCGAATGGAGCCGGGTACGGCAATGACATTAAATATTCATAATCGACAGCCTTTTTGAACTTCGGTAAACTACCAGGTTTCAGACCGGGAAATTCGCGGCTAAATACGAGGATGACTGTATCTACCATTAATTGAATCGTGGCTTTATATGGATCTGAAGCTGATTCGATCAAAGTTTGCGGGATGAAAACTGTAAACGGTTTCCTGGCAAGCCCAGGTTTAATCTTCTTGGATGGCTGTAAAAAAATATCGCTGGGGCCCTCCGTATTGGGATCGATAAAATACAGGTCAATTAAAACATCCTGGTCAAATCCGGCATCCTTATCAGCCATGATCCATTTATCTGCTAAAGCTTGCAGGTGCTCACGAACTTTCCCTGAAATTGGCGGCCGCGAATCATGATCGGTAGCCAGTTGATGTATGAATAGTTTTGCCATACCAGTTTTATACAAATATAATCATTCGATATTTTTACTTCCTTCTTGGTATAAACAAAAATGCCGGGTGTTTCCCCGGCATTTTATTAAATAACTTTTGCTATCTATTTCTTTTGCTCAATATAACGCGGTAATACCAATAATCGTACAATTGAATGTGCAATCAACGAAAGTACCGCTACCACGACCAGTATACCAACTTTCTTGGTAGTGGTATCAAAAAGATCTACCGTGGAAGAAAGCCCTTTCCCGGCATAAAACCAGGTAATTAAAAAAGCAACGATACCGCAAATCCATAAAGTGAGATGCGACCATAAATACTTGGTCTTTTGATAGCCGTTTTTCCCGAACGAAGTAAACAATAGTACAACATGCGCCACAAAAAACAATAGGGCTAAAATTGACAAGGAGGTAAGAATCATGGCATATAAATTTGTAGGATGTATTAGATATTTACCAATATACGGTAATTTAATATAATTTGAAAATTTTTCACATGTGTCTACAGGTTTTATAAAACCGGTTACATGTCGGCATTACAGGATATTTTTCAACTCCTTGATCGGTATATCTAGGTAAGAAGCTAAATATTGACCCGGTATTTGTGCGGCTAAGCCAGGATAATTTTCTTCAAAAGCTTTCAACCTTGCGGCGGGATCCAAGGTTGCCAAACCGACCTCCCTCCGTTCGCGTTGTATAAAGAAATATTCTGCAAACTTGCGGATCCCCCTTTCGATCTCGGGATACTTATCGAATAATGCTTCCAACTCGTAATAATCAGCCACGAACAATTTACAATCAGTTATCGCCTGGATATTGATCATGTTTTTTGTGCGCGTTAATACCGATGTGTAAGGACAAATAAAACCAAGGTCCCTGCTAAATATTTTAGTCAGCTCTTCCCCGTTACGGTTAATAAAATATGCCCTTGTAATGCCTTGCTTTATAAATGCAATCTTTGAATCGAAGGTGCCTTCACGGGCAAAGAATGCTTCTTGCGAAAGGGTTGCCGCTGCGAAAAGTGCAGCTAAATCCTTGGCGGCTCCTGAACCTAGTGGCGAGACATCGTTGAATGCCTTCAATAACTGCTCCATGATTTCAAATATGTAAGTCTTTGTAAGGAGATGATGCTTCTAATTCGTGAAATATATAACCAGGATCGTAATAATTGCCGGTAAGCCCTGTTTAAAAAAGATTGATTTACTCGCGGTTAATGCCCCGTATACTCCCGCAATCACGATACATACTAGGAAAAAGAATGCCAGCTTTTGCGCCCAGGCATCTTCATCTATAAAAAAAGTCCATGCCAGTCCTGCCGCTAAAAAACCGTTATACAATCCTTGGTTGGCAGCTAATGATTTTGTTGATTCAAAAAAACCTTCCGGGTAATCCCCTTTGAAGGTCTTTTTGCCAACGGTAGTCCATGCAAACATTTCCATCCAAAGGATGTATAAATGTTCCAGGCATACGATCAATACAAGTACCTGGGAAGTAAGATTCATATAGATAGTATTTAAAGGAAAGTTAAACAAATCCAGGGATTCCAGTAAATAAAAATCCATGCGATAAAGACCTTATCACATGGATCGAAATGAATTGTACCAATTTTTTATAATCGATTTTCCCGGATCAGTTGCATGCCTTTAGTCCAGCGTGGCAATTCGGCAATCAGCGCATCCATGGCTTTCATGGTGGCATTATTGGGCACAAATTCCCCGGAATCGTTAATAAATTGATCGAAAAAAGGGATATTTATTGATTCCATTAAGGGCACAACCCGGAAAGAAGACAGGTCCCCTTTCAGGCCGACGAATGCGCGGGTCCCGGCAGAAATACCACCATAACTCACGATACCGGCAGGTTTGTAGGCCCATTCTTTACTTAAATATTCCAAAGCATTCCTCAAAGGAGCGGGATAATTATAATCGTATTCCGCCGTCACAAAAACGAAAGCATCAGCTTCATCGATTTTAGCGGCCCAGGCTTTCGTATGTTCATGTTGATATTTTTGCATCCTGGGATGGTATGGTTCATCCATCATGGGAAGATTTAATTCTCCTAAATCGATAAATTCCACCTCGAACCCTGCTAACTGCTGCATGCTACTTTCCACCCATTTACCAACTATCGGACCTTTCCTCCCCGGCCGAACGCTAGAACTGATAATCTTAAGTTTAAACATATATCCTTCTTGTTAAATTTCTGAATTTACAATCAAATTATCACTATAATCATAAGTTTTCTATGCATCAACGAGCAACAATTCAATGTTTGCTTCCAGCTGGATCATATCTCCTAAAGCAAATGGCCCCGATTCCGTCCAAGCGTTCCATGTTAGCCCGAACTGTTTGCGGTTAATCAAACCTGCCACTTCAAACCCGGCCTTCAAGATTCCTTGCTGATCCCTTTCCATCCCACCGTACACAACTTCCAAACTTACGGGTTCCGTATATCTTTTTATCGTTAGCAATCCTTCTAAATTATAACGATCGTCATACCGATGATGAAACCCCGTTGACTGAAAATGTATTTCCGGGTACTTGCTGGCTTCGAAAAAATCGGAAGAACGCAGGTGTTCATCCCGCACTGCATGGTGAGTGCTGATGCTTCCAATCATCAACTTAACTTCTATGGCCGCGTTTTCTATATTCATACCATCGGTTTGCACTTTCCCTGTGAACTCCCTAAACGCGCCGGTTACAGTTGCTGTTGTTAAATATTTTATCCTGAAATGTATTTCAGAATGGGCTTTGTCGATAATCCAGGCAGACATGTATAATAATAAATGATTGTTGTCCGACAAAATTTTAACCGGGGAGCAATTTGATCCCTCGATAGTTCGATTCAATGTTCACCTGCTCCTTTCTTGTACTTTTTTGCTTGCCCAAAAAAGCACCAAAAAAGGGCATAAATTGTCCATTACGGCCACCAATTTGATCGCTCGACCTGGCCTTGCTACTACTGTATGGCCAAGCTACCCTTCGCTATCAACAGTGCGAAGTTCCACGGTTCTCTTGGCGGGGGGTGAATGTATCATCCTTCCCTTACATCCTTGACCAGGTAAGGAATTCAAGTACCTTTAAAGCATCTTTAGCCGGACAACAATGATTATAAATGATGATAGTACTCTTGTTAATATAAATAACTTTTTACCCAAGCGATTTGTTAGGCATTCAAATATATTAACAAGAATAGCTAATGCAGCAGTATAATGTAGTTAAATTTCCACTAAAATAAAAAATTGACAGTTACCTGGTGACCAGCCCGGCAAAAAGCATCCGCCATGGTACCAGCCTCCAAGAAATTACAGGTTGAATATACATAGGGATTAACCGGCAGTTTCGATCAAAAAAATAATTGTAATGCCGCATTTAAATTGAAACGCTCTTTGCCCGGTGTTGATAACACGGTCCTCGATATGCCACCACCCGGCAACTGCCCTTCTTTAACGGAAAATTGATAGTTTGCGCCCAGCTTTAGACCAACATGGACAGTCTTCCCGGTAAGAAAACTATACTGCAATTGCCCCCCGATGCCCATAATATCCGAAGCATTGTAAATATAGTCGTGATAAATAACGTACTGTTCGAAAACATTCTCGCTGGAACCGGGCATAACAAATGTTTGATCTAAAACATAGCGGTACATGAGGCTCAAATCGTAACCCAAGCTTCTGCCGGGTGCCTTCAAGCAAAATTGTTGTCCCCAGGTTAGGTTTCCAACCAGGTGATCGTATGCAAGCACGTTTCCATATAACCCGTTTTTCTTTGAATCGGAATTATACCGGACACCTACGCTCATATTATTAGTTTTATGTAGATTGGAGCGTGATCTTCTCACCGTTAATTCATGGTTTATAATTTCGTTAATGGTGATATTACCGAGGTATTTAAATAGGACGAAATCCTTCCCGTATAACATTTTCATATTATAATTTACTGACAAGTTCGTACTGGAATCTTGCCGGTACATATATAACAACCCGAGGTCATTATAATCCACACCGTAATAACTCAATTCATAAGGATCGATACTGGAACCGTACCAGGCATAATCTTGCTTTTCATGGGTATATTCGAAATGCCCTAATGCGCGGTGGTGGCCTTGTTGATACTCGGCATATAAGCCGAACCCGGAACGTCTAAAATCGGTTTGGTAGCTGCGGTTGTTGTTATGCCAAAAATCATATTCATAACCTATAAATAGCCTGTTATTATAATCGGGATAACGGGTACTTTGATAATAAGCATCCTTCTTAAACCCGATAGCGATCTCTTCTTTCCCGTATCCACCCCTGTACCCTGCACCGATCTTCAGCTTATCATCCAATAATTTATAACCGAGCGTAGCATTTATATCCATCTGAAAAGTGGCGATATCTGCTCGTGGATCATTATTACTAAAATGTTTGCCGATTTTGTAATCAAAACCAATAGCCAAGGGCAAGTTTTTACCGGTTAAATTTTTATACGCATTTGCTTTGAGATCATACACGGACCTTTCATAATGATTGTATTTCACCGATCCGAAAGCGTATGGCGCCGTTGGGTTATCCCTGGATTGCTGGGTCATGCGGGTACTATCTTCCAGGACCTTTGTATAACTAAACGATCCGAATAGTTTAAATCCCGAGAGTTCCGTTATCCCTTCGCTCGAAGCCTGCACCCGTTTAATATTGGTTGCATCGCGGGCGTCCATCAATTTACCGTTGACTATATTTCCTTTAATAATTGCTTGGCTGTACTTAGTAGGCATTAATTCTTCCATCCAAAAAGCGTGATCACGGGCTAATCGGTAGGCATTCCAGCGGGTTGAATCCGCCGCTAAACGAAAGTCTCCGGGAATATCTTGGCCTATAACAGCCAGCGAAAATAATTCAAATACACAGAGGAGATATACTATCCGGCGCATCTTCAATTGAATTAGTTAAGCCTATACCGATCACCACCGGGATATAGGCTTAACAGTTGATTTTTATATAATGATAATCTTATTTAAACCCTAGCGGCGTAGCCACTTCGAAATAATCGAAATCGACGGTAGAGTTATTCGTGTCCTGGAGAATGGTTCTACCATTCACCGTTTTAGCTGTTTTCCTAATAACGGACTGCGAGCTATATTTCCCTGCCGGCGCATAAGTATAACCGGCGTCCAAACTAGCTTGCAGCTTTTTCGGAATCAAGTCGCTCACATCATTTGGCATCACCTCCACCCCATCTATGATGTATGCCACCGGTAATTGAATCCTCACCTTGCTTGTTGCAGTCGGCGGCGTTATGGAAGGATCATTATAAGCCGGTAGCTTGCCCGCATCTTCACCGCCGGGCATTTTGAAGATTACGTAACTATCGCGGCCGAGGTTATCCAAAATCCATTCTGTAGCATCGTATTTTACCACGCGCAAATTAGTTACGCCGGGATTATCCAAATCGTAAGCGGCTTTATTACCGCCGTTGGCAATTACCGCATCCCCGAGGTAAGCTTCAAAATCGGCCTGTGATAAATCTACCGTTAATTCAGGCTTATTGACACTGTAATCTTTCCCATTATCATCTGTAAAAGGTTGCTTGTGGTTGATACCGGTAGATGCTATCAACAATCCTTTACCGGGCGCAACGGGATACGTTGTACCATTACCGGGAATCATGAACAGGTCCCTCATGTAAACATAGTCCTTGTTAGCATCGATACCGGTTGGCATGTTCAATGATTTTGTCCAGTCAAATTGGCCGTTAGCATCGTTTACAAGGTAATATTTATAGCCGCTACTTGGAGTTTGAAGCCCCCACAAACGGGAGATATACAAGCTATCGGCATACAATGTATCGTTGCTATTATTATAAACTTCGATGAACTGGTCACGGAAGCTGGCGCCATCCTTCAAATCCGAGCCTGCGTAATAAACTTGTTTTATAACCCAATCACCAACTTTACCGGGTACCAAGCTCAATTGCACTTTAGAAATATTGGTAGCAGCATAAATATTAACATTGTTGCCTACCGCGTTAAAAACTACGGAATCCTTTACAGACACACCGGTTTTTGCCAAATAAGCGGCCGGGGATACTTTAAATACGGCAGAGATATTATACAGCCCTGCATTGACCTGGGGGAACAAAGCAGCCCCGGACGCATCCGTATTAGCGTAAATAGGTGCGCCACCATTTGTATTTGTTAAGGCCACTTCAATATTTTCTACAGGGAAACCGTAATCCTTATTATCAGCATCAAAACTAAGCTCCACGGTTAAGTCGATCGGCCTAATAGAAGGAGCATCATCCTTACGGCAGGCAACCAACCAGGCAATACTAAATAAACACAGGGTAGCTATTTTTTTCATTTCTATCAATATTTATAATTTGTAACAGGTTAATGATTATGATCAAGGTATTTTCCAAACCAGTTCTGCTCCGAAAGTCGGTCTGCCGTTAGGAATGCGGGCATCCGTAGATCCTTCGATGCGGAATCTCGGCCTGTAATTAAAAAAGTTGTACACGTTAAATGACAAGGTGATATTCTTTAAAATATCCTTGCTGATATTCGCATGGAAATTGCTATAAATTGCGGGCTGATCACTATTGCTCGACTTCACATTATCCGTACGTAGCAGGTGCATCATATCCGGATCTGCCGGATCAAAATTTTTCACTTCGAAATACCTGCCGTCTGCCGTGTAGTATGCGATAGGTACACCGCTATAGCCGGGTGTGCTATTCTTATCGATGAGATCGAAAGTTCCGGTAAATCTTATCATCAGCCTCAATTTGGGGAAGTGGGTGTTAGTTGACAACCTTCCGCGGCTTTGAACATTTATGGTACGGCCATTTTCATATACCCCTACGGTTGCGTAATCCAAATTCTCGGGTTGATCATTCGTATATGAGGTTGATTTAAGACCTTCTTTCGTTAATTCCGAACGCGTTATTCCTAATGCGGCGTTCAAAGTTGTAGCGATGGCATCGAACTTAGGGAAAGCCATCATCAGTTCTAACCCGGTATTCTTGGATGCCAGGTTATTTTCCAACGAATAATAACTAACCTGGGTATTTAAATATTCCCCTGTAGGCGTAAGGTTAGGCTTTGTCCCGGCTTGTTCTTCAACATTATACTTGGGCAAATGGAGGAACTTATACCGTGTCTCGGTACCGAATCCATTCGTACTATTCTTATAGAAAGCATTCAGCGTGAAGTTGTAACCGTTTTTATGATAAGATAGGTTCAGTTCCGTAGTGAATGATTTCATCGGCTTAATATCCTTAGGCTCCTGGTCGTAGCGATCGGTGTACAGTAAATACGTGCTGGTGCTTTCATTTCCCGTGAAATGAATAACGAGCGGGATATCAAAGAATACCGGGCCGGGGTATAGCTGTCCCAACCCCGGGGCTTTAGAAGAAAAGCCCAAGGCTAAACCGAGGTCGAAATTACCCGATAATTTGTAACGGAAATTAGACCGGGGATTCAACACTTTATACTTGTTCTGCAAATCCAACCTCAGGCCGATACTAGAACTTAAAGGTTTGCCCAGGATATAAGTAATGAATCGATCTTCTAGATAAACACCACCATCTTTTTGAGGATAGATAAGTGAATAATCGTAATACCTTTCAGATAAGCCGGCTTTACTATTAAAATTCACATTAGCCTGTGCCCTGGGAAGTGCCGGGTCAAACAATTGCCCCCTTCCCTTATTTGCAGAATAGTTAAAATTCCCGCCGTATGTGAAGCGGTGTTTTAAGTTACCGGTATAAAATTCTGTATTGAAATCAAGGCTTGCCGTATAATTGATAGGCTTACCTTCAATCATGGAAAGTGAAGTGTATTGGCCGGGACCGAAATTCCCTTCATGAATGCCTGGACTAGTTTCCAAGGTATAAAGGGTAACGGGTTTATTTACATATTCTTCGGTGGAGGTAACTTGTTCACCATAGCTCAAGCGCATATTCAGGCTGGCGCTTTTCATGAAATTTTTATTTACATTGAACAAGAGGCGGTTTGCGACGGCAAAGTTCCAGCTATCGAAACGGGCTGTTTTATCCAATTCTTCATCCGGATCTTTCTTAACACCATCGAGGAACTTGCTATAATCAAGTGAAAAGGTGTTTTTCACTTTTTCATCCTTACCGAAATACTTGGTCCACATCAAGTTTGTTGTCAAACGTTTATATGCTTTCAGTTTATCACGGTTATCCATAAACGAACTGGTGTAGTTGGCACCGATGTTCAATGCCCCGAGGTTGTTTTTCAGATGAAACCCCTTGGAGAAGCCGTAATTACTGGCATTATCCCGAAGTTGTGTCCTGATATATAAAGGGGAATATCCCGCTTGGCGCTCAATGATAACGGCGCCATCGGTCATTTCCCCATACTTGGCGGAAGCAACGCCGGAGATTACTTCTATTTTACTGATGTTCTCGGTAGGTATCTGCCTAAGATCTATGCCGCCGAAAGTATTATCCCCCGAATATGAATCCGTATTCCCAACACCTACGCTACCACCTGTTGTCACAACCGCGCCAGATAAACCTGTAGCGGATCTTAGGGGGTTGCGTGATTGCATGTTGGCATTGTTGCTAATAAGGTTACCATCCATGATAATGGCAATACCGAAGGCGTTATTCAGACCGTAATCGCTCCTGCCCGTATTCGTAGCGGTCGGGGCAATTCTCAGGTTGAGGTTTTGGACATTCTGTAAAGAAGGCGGTGTGAACTTCTGGTTGGGCAGCAGGTTCAACAGGTCGCTAATACTCAGGGCCGGTGTTTGCTCGATAACATCACGATCGATAACGATGGCGCTATTGGAAATGCTTTTACCACTTTCGGGGCTTACCTTGATTTCTTTCAGCGAGAGGTTCAGCTCATACATCCTAAAAACGACCAGTTGGTTCAACAGATCGCCCACGATAATCGAATCCTTGGCTGTTTGCATACCGATCCTGCTGAATAGCAAGTTAAGGCGGTCACCTTTCCTCGCGTTCAATGGCAAGGTAAAAACACCGTTTTCGTCGGCGGTAACACCATTCTTGGTTTCTTCGATAACTACTGTAGCAAAGGATACCGGCTTATTGTTGCCGTCGATGATCTTACCTTTTAACTGGAAAGTTCCTGATTGAGCCCGTGTAACAGTGCTGTTGCCCAAAAGCAAGAGCAGGCAAATACTAGCTAATAATCTCAACGTTGACCTCTTAAATTGTTCTAAAATGCTGGATGAAGGGCATAAGATGTAAAATTATTTTATATGTTAAATGAATCTTAATCGAATCGGGAAAAAAAATAATCCAAAAAGGAATACTTCCCCGTCTTGGGGTCAAGAATCCATTAAAAACCTTATTTTAAATTTTTAATACAACATTTTCTACACATAAAAAATACCCACTTGTAAGTAATGAAACACTCCCAGGTTGGTTGTATCTTGAAAGCCCGTGTAGATAAATAAAACTTATGTGACCTATGGAGGTAGTACAATTCAAAGACTTAGAAAAAATCTGGAAGAATATTTCCCAACATGTTAACCGCCCTACTTATAAAAGCGAACAATCTGTTTCCCAACAAATACTGAATATTTTCCAAGTCGGAGACTTTTATTATTTCATCTTTAATACCCAGAATGCACAGGTTGAATACGTTGACCCAAACGTGGTCAAAGTGCTGGGATACCCGGCAGAAGACGTATCCCCGGCCTTCTTCTTTTCTGTTATCCACCCGGAAGATCAACACTGGTTCGTCAATTTCGAACATACCGTCGTAGAGTTTTTCCAACAACTCCCCCCCGACCAGGTGCTGAATTATAAAGTGCGCTACGATTTCAGGCTCCGCAAGAAAGATGGCACTTATATACGCATCCTGCAACAGGTGGTTACCTTATTAGCCGATGAAAAAGGTCTAGTAATGAAAACCCTGGGCGTACATACGGATATTACGGAACTGAAACCAAGCGGTAGGCCGGTGCTTTCTTTTATAGGCATGAACGGGGCGCCTTCATATGTTGATGTCGAGATTAAAACCGTGTTTGTTCCAAACAAGGAACTAATTTCTCCCAGGGAAAAACAGATACTGACCCTCCTTATAGAAGGTAAAACAAGTAAAGAGATAGCCACAATCCTGGGCAATACGAAACAAACCGTGGATAAGCACCGGAAAAATATGTTGATGAAGACCGGGGCCAAATCTTCGGCAGAACTCGTTGTTAAAGCGGTCAAGGAAGGTTGGATATAACCGGAACCGGCTAAATTATTTGAAATCAACAAGAATTAATGCATCTTTACAAAAATTGTATCCGTGGGAACTACGTTTTCCAGGAGCCAATATGTTTCCATGATACTCATATTAGGTTCCTTAACGGCGCTAGGGCCGTTTACTATCGACATGTACCTTCCCGGTTTCCCCGCAATTGCTAAAGACCTGCATACGCTCCCCTCGAAAGTTTCCTTATCACTTTCCAGTTATTTCATCGGTATTTCCGTTGGGCAATTCCTATACGGGCCGTTATTGGATAAATATGGAAGGAAACCACCGTTATTATTCGGTTTGGGATTATATGTATCGGCTTCCTTGGCTTGCGTTTTTGTAACCAGTATCGAAGGTTTGATCGCCTGGCGTTTCTTCCAGGCACTGGGTAGCTGCGCTGCTAATGTTGCTGCCATGGCTACCGTGCGCGATATCTTTCCAGTAAAAGATAATGCGAAAGTATTTGCCTTGCTGATGCTCGTAGTGGGCGCATCACCGATGGTTGCCCCTACCCTTGGCGGTTACCTAACCAGTAGCCTGGGATGGCAAGCCGTATTCGTGGTATTGACTTGCATGGGGATTTTAAACATCATCAACGTTGTTCTTTGGTTACCGGATAAATATGTACCAGACAGGACTTTATCCCTTGACCCCAAGTCTATCATACAAAACTTTGCTGCCGTTGTAAAGGTGCCGCAGTTTTCAACATACGCGATGGCTGGCGCGATCACCTTTTCGGGACTATTTGCTTATATATCGGCTTCTCCCAATGTATTCATGGAGCATTTTAGCCTTGACGGGAAGGTTTACGGGTGGGTATTCGCATTTCTATCGATTTTTTTCATCGGTTCCAGCCAAATCAATAGCATGTTGCTACGTTGGTATAGAAGTGAACAAATCGTGCGTACCGTGCTTTGTATCCAGGTAATCATCGCTTCCTGCTTCCTGGTTTCCAGTTTATTAGGCTGGATGAATGTTACCACCTGCATCTTATTCCTCATGGGTTATTTGAGCTGTCTCGGTATCATTAATCCCAATACCGCGGCCTTGTCCTTGGCGCCGTTTAGTCAAAAGGTGGGCAGCGCTTCCGCAGTGCTGGGCGCGTCCCAAATGACCGCCGGTGCCATTGTTTCGATGGCAATCAGCTTGTCGCCCGGAACCTCCACGTTGCCACTCGCAACGGCATTGACTGTTACAGCCAGCACCGGCTTTATTATTTTAATTGCCGGAACAAAAATCAGCAGGAAAGGGAAATGAGTGATAAAAAAGCCGGTAAGTCCTCTTTACGGGCGAATTACCGGCAAAACATATAATAAAGATAGGGCTAAACTAATTTCAATAGGTACGTAACAAATCGGGATACTTTCGTTCGACATATGAATCGAATTTAAAAAAGTTAACGCTAAACTTATCATGTAAACGAACCGTTGGTTTATTTTTCCTGATAACTGGTGCTTATAAGAGTAATAAATGTAGGTCTGATTTAGAAGCGGCTTAAACATGCGGACTAAGTACAATCCATAATTTCTACAAAAACATGGTGGAATTTTACTAAAATCTCGGTTTCTTTGCAGGGTCATGGCAGTATATATCAGCTCGTTAAATTCAGGTAGTAATGGCAATTGCTATTATATTGGCAACGAGAACGAAGCGGTTCTTATCGATGCCGGTATTTCATGCAGGGAGATTGAGAAAAGGATGAAGTGCAACGGCTTATCCATGGAGAAGGTCAAAGCAATTTTCATTAGCCACGAGCATACCGATCATATCCGTGGCGCCAGGGTCTTATCAAAAAAATTTCAACTGCCTGTTTATATTACTCCCGGAACATTGCAAGCGGGGGCTTTAGAGATATTGCCGCACTTGAATGTGCCCTATAAAGCTTTCGATATAATTGACATCGGGAAACTGCGGGTAAAGGCATTCCCCAAGTTTCACGATGCGGCTGACCCCCATAGCTTTACCGTTTCCTATGAAGATATACATATCGGGATATTTACAGATATAGGCCAGCCTTGCGAACAGCTCGTACAACATTTCAAACAATGCCATGCTGTTTTCCTGGAAGCTAATTATGATGTAGAAATGCTGGATAAAGGTCATTATCCATATCACCTAAAACAGCGGATTAAAGGCGGCCATGGCCACTTATCTAATCACCAAGCATTAGAACTATTCCTACAGCACCGGCCCGAACATTTAAACCTCCTTTTACTTTCACACCTGTCGAAAGATAATAACAACCCGCAATTGGTACAGTCGATGTTCGAGAAAGTTTGCGGTGGAACTAAAATCGTCGTGGCCTCGCGTTACGAGGCCAGCCCGGTCTTCAAAGTTATTCCCAGCGCTAGTTTCAGCGCATCGGAACAGTTGAAATTATTTTAACGCTAGTGGTATATAACATTCTATACTATTTCCCTTGATATAACCTTTGATAAAGCACTACATATTTTATATGCAGCGATGCAAGTCCTTGTATTACAGAAGGAGGATATCTACCCGGTGCGCTTGAACGATCTCCTGTTCCGCTGCCCAGGAAAAAATAGTAAAATATCCATCTTGCGAAGCAACCAAGGCGATAGCATCCCTTTGATCATGAATAAATTGCGCTGCCGACAGGTGCCGGGTTCCCCCGATGTTAGAGGGGCTTACATACTTCGGTCTGCCGCCGATTATCGGTTCTATCATCATAACACTTTCTACTTGCGTAGCGCCTTTAGCCCGCGCAATCTTAGCGCCGAAACCCAACAGTTCATGCTCGGTATTGATGATAGTGGCACCATCTACGGCCGTTAAGCCCGTTATGTTTCCAACTTCCCTTCGCAGCGCGTTCTGCCAGAAAATTTCGCTGGCATTGCTATCGTCTAACCTGGCCAGATCTGCTACGCCGCTAAAGGAGGGAGATATACCGTATTGCATCGGGTGGATGATTGAAGAGCGCCACTTTTCTTCCCGGGCGGGCACAACCAATAAAATTCCACCCCTGCCGTGCGCCCTCATGGAAACCGCGATCTGGATCAAGATATTAACAGGATTGTTCCAAACGGCTGAAGTTTCCAAGCCCAACAAAGCCTTGATAATACCGGGAGTTTCCGTAAACGTAGAGCAGGATTCATCGACAACCTTCACCTGGTCGCCCTTCAAAACCGCCACGTTGGTAAATTTAGCCAACCCGAGGATCCTCCTATGTTTGACTACCAATAAACCCGGTTCGGGTACATCCAACACGAAACAGTAGTTGGGCAAACGGATCGTTGTTCCCCATATATATAAACCATCTTCATCATACCAGATGCCCACATGAATACCGGCCCCTTCTACCCCGGGCGCCAATTTTGTCAGTACATCGGGGCTGAAAGCCAGTTTATGGGCAAATTGCAGCGGCTTGCTCACCTGTTCAGGGGATAGGAAAGCCAAAGATATCCTGGGGGCCACGCCCTCTTCCCTACGCAAGCTTGTCCAAAAGGCGATATCGATCATCTTTTGCACCATCTCGGTAGAAGGAGCTTCCGCGATATCTGTTTCCTCTTCTGCCTTTGCTACTGCTATATGTTTAGAAAAATGAAACGCGATCTTATCCGCAACATTTGCTGCTGCTTGGTATGTAGCTGTAAATTTCTTTTCCATGCTCTTGATTGTATTTTTCGTTCTTCTTACCTACCATTCCGCAAACCGATCTATCAAATTTAATATTTTCCTCATTTTCAACGGAATTGCGCGAAATTTGTTACGATACAATTACTTTAGTGGCGTATTATTAGTTTATTCAACATACAAGGTATGCTATCTTTGGAAAGGGTACATCATATCGCTATTATTTGCAGTGATTATGAAAGATCGAAGCATTTTTACACGCAGATCCTCGGTTTGCAAATCATAAGGGAAATATACCGCGGTGAAAGGCTGTCATACAAGCTCGACCTGGCATTGAATGATCAGTATATAATAGAGTTATTCTCATTCCCGAACCCGCCGCCACGTAAATCGGGACCTGAAGCTACCGGCTTGAGGCACTTGGCATTTGCCGTGAAAAATATTGAAAGTTCCCGCGGTTACCTGTTACAACAAAATATTGAAGTTGAACCGGTACGGGTTGATCCCTACACGCAAAAAAAGTTTACATTCTTCGCGGATCCCGATGGATTACCATTAGAGCTATATGAAATTTAGCTTTCACAGGTAACAAACCGGGTATAATCCTCGAATCGTCCTACCAAATCAATGAATCGTGAAATTATAATATTTCATTTCAGCATTGCTTTGCATAAAAAAATTATGCCATCATTAGCGAAATGGTTAGGAGATACCTTGGAGTCCGTAATGGCTTCTAAATTCATCCAAGTAAAATTAACGGGCAAAGAACTGGTCGCTCCTGCTGTCGTGAAACTCTATTTCGAAGGGAATTTACAAGGCATCCCCTTCCATGAAGGCAATGCCGTAGCATTCCGCGTCAACCAAATTGATTACCGGAATTATACGCCATCTTATTGGGATGACAGCGGTTGTGAAATTATTGTTCACCTGCATAGCAATGGTCCGGGAAGCCGTTTTTTCGAACAAATACAGCCGGGAGCACAGCTAAAAATGTTGATCCCCAGGGGACGCAAAATGTTTGATAATAGCTTCGCTACACATACCGTAATCTTCGATGAAACCGGCTTAGGCTATGCTACCTCTGTTTTTGAAGCCAGCAGCAAAAATGGGCAAGAATTTTATGCATTCGGCAATGTGCCCGGACCAGTAAATAATATCCGGTTTCCATTTAACGCAACTAACGCTAAGAATGGTCAATATCATTTGCTGGAACAAGATTTCCAAGCTTTCCTTGACCGGTATTGGATAGCGGCAAAGCAAGGAGCTTTTTACATGGTGGGTAACGGGAAACTAGTACAAATAACTAGAAATGTCTTGCGCAGCAGGGGCATCCAACGGCAGCAACTATTTACATATACATACTGGATTGAAGGCAGAAAAGGCTTGTAATATATAAACGATTGAAATCCCAAGCGATATTGAACATCCCCGTGGTAATGTTTGTTATAGATAGATTCAACGCTATTACGAAGAATCATGATCCACCGTCAAAAGTTCATTATCAATAAACCTGTTTTTTTTAGCTCGGTAATCTTGGTGTTAATTTCTATGACACTATGCCTAGTTTTTAAGTCCCAGGTAGATGAATGGTTTAACCGCGCCCAATATAATATTACCGAAAACCTTGGTTGGTTCTTAATCATCACGGTAAATTTCATCCTGGTATTTTGCTTGGCTTTAGCCTTTGGCAGGTATGGCAATATACGCTTGGGAGGTGAACAAGCCCGCCCGGAATTTAGCACGGGCTCATGGTTTGCCATGCTCTTTAGCGCCGGTATGGGAATTGGAATCATGTTTTTCAGCGTCGCGGAACCCATTTCCCATTTTTCACAACCTCCACGCCCCGTAGGAACACCCATAGCGGCGGCCAAGCAGGCAATGGAGTTTACATTTTTACATTGGGGCTTGCATGCCTGGGCCATATATGCCATCGTGGGATTAGCGCTGGCTTTCTTCTCTTTTAATAAAAAATTACCCCTCACATTCCGTTCCTTGTTCTACCCCTTTCTCGGGGAACGGATACACGGCACATGGGGGCATGTTATAGATGTTTTATCCGTATTGGCAACACTCTTCGGTTTGGCAACCTCCCTGGGCCTCGGCATTCAACAGATTAATGCCGGTACGCACTTCCTGTTCAACTGGCCCATCAATGCCGGAATACAATCGGTCCTGATATTAGTCGTAACAGGCTTAGCCACCATTTCCGTGGTTTCCGGGCTTGATAAAGGCGTCAAAATATTGAGCAATGTAAACATGTTCTTGGCTTTTGCTTTGATGTTACTCATCTTCGTACTCGGTCCCAGTATTTACCTTTTGAAAAGTTTCATTCAAAACACGGGATCATACTTGGCTAATTTTATCGAGATCAGCACCTGGAATGATAGTTACAGGCAATCCGGTTGGCAAAACAGCTGGACAGTTTTCTACTGGGCCTGGTGGATCGCCTGGTCGCCATTCGTAGGATCATTCATTGCAAGGATATCGAAAGGCAGAACGATCAAGGAGTTTATCCTGGGGGTGCTGATCGTACCGGCCCTGTTGACTCTATTATGGATGACAATATTCGGAGGCACTGCCCTTTCATTTATACTCCATGGCGACCAATCCATGGTTACAGCAGTTAATGAAGATATTTCAACGGCATTATTTAAGTTCTTACAGCATATACCATTGACCGCTATCCTATCGGTAGTCGCGGTCGTTCTCATTGCATTTTTCTTTATTACATCCAGTGATTCCGGTTCATTGGTTATCGACAATATTACGGCTGGAGGCGCCACTAAAACCCCGGCTGCGCAACGCGTATTTTGGGCCTTCCTGCAAGGGGGCGTGGCAATCGTATTATTATTGGGTGGCGGATTAAAGGCTTTACAAACGGCGGTAATCATCGCGGGCTTGCCATTCGCCATTATTATATTAATCATGTGTTACAGCTTACAGAAAGGACTATCGGAGGAGCTGCATGCTATTAAGAAGAAACAAAAACAAAGACAGGAAAAAAGTTACCGGAACTTGATGAATGATTTACTAAACGAACCGGGAAACGACGATAATTAAATAGCTATGGAATTAAAATCATCATTAAATATATTGATCGGCTTAGACCTTTCCGAGATGGATTCCATCTTGGTGAGCTATGCCAGGGAAATCGTGCAATGGCTCCCGGTTCAAAAGATCGTTTATCTCCATAATATAAAAATTAACGAATTACCCGGCAATTTAACTAGCCAGGATAAAATTGAAACACTTTCCCGCAAGGTTAATAATAAGCTGCAACAACTGGTGAAAGAGCTGGCGCCTACAGGTTTACCTTTCGAAATTGTAACCCGCCGGGCTGCTTTTACAGAACTGGCCTTCGAGGAAACAGTCAAACAACATAAAATCGACCTGGTGATACTCGGTAATAAACAGCAACTCGAAGGAAGCGGCGGTATTAACCAGAAACTGGCCAGGATGCTCAATTGCGCCGTATTACTGGTTCCGGAAACCTTCCGGGGCGTTCCAAGAAAAATATTGCTTGCCGTTGATTTCTCCAGGTATACTACCGGCATATTACAATGGGGACGATTGATAGAACAATTAAATATGCAACATGCAGGGTTTAAAATCACCCCGTTATATATTTCGAAGCTGGCATACCATTTCTTCCCGTTCTTTTCAAATGAAGATGTAGAACAGTCGTACAAGATAGATATGCAGGAAAAGCAAAAGAAATGGCGGCAACATTTTGCGCAGTACCCTAAGCTGGAGATCATACCGGCCGGTGATAAAAACATTGCATCGGCATTAATGGATTACGCGGATCAGCATAGGTATGACCTGTTGGTCCTGGGCGTGAAAGGCTCCAGCTCTTTAACAACGCTATTCATGGGTAGTGTTGCCAATGAATTGATCCAAGTTGAAACCAATATATGTTTCTTATTCGTGAAAGGTAAATAGATTGACAATATATAGGTTAACATGGCATAAACAATACTAATCTTTAACATAACAATCATGTTTACACACCAAAACGATATTTTATGAACTACTTAAAATTGTTTATAGCTGCTGCATTCTTGCTGGCAGTCACACAAATGGCCCATGCACAATCCGGCAAATTTTACATGAAAGTAGCCGGGGGATATTTTTTCAGCGTTTCTACAGGTGAATTTCCCGATGTTGGCCCCTATCCACCGCACGATACACATTCGGAGATTAACCCAACGAACGGTAGCAGTACCGTGATCAGGGAAAAAGTATTAACAGGCTCATACGGGGAAGGGGTCCGGGGTGGATTAACCTTTGGTTATACCTTGAACAAAAACCTTTCTATCGAGGGTACTTTCAACTATTTCCATAGCATGAAAAACCTGATGACACGCAGTCTTGCCACTATCCAAGGTACCAGTACCGTGGTGGGCAGTATAGAGTCCAGGGGCCATGTAAACGCGATTGATTTCGCGCCGAGCCTGGTCGTAAGTCCCGGGTATGAAAAGTGGAACCCATATGTAAGGTTCGGCTTTGTAGTGCCATTATGGGGGCGCTTATACATCAATACGGATGCCAGTCAAACGAGCGCGGTACCCGGCCAACCCGCTACCGTTGTTGCGCAAACCACGATCAAAAGGGAAGAAGAAATTAAGCCATCACCCACGATCGGGTTCCAAGGAGCGTTAGGGGTAAGCTACAGCATTAACTCGAGATTCGATATTTTCCTAGAAACCGAGTACAGGAATGTACCGGTAAAAAGTAAAAGTAAGGAAGTTACTACCTACGACGAAGTAACCAAGATTATCAATACATCTACGGGAGAGGAAGTATTGCCAGAACAAAGGCGGGGATTAAGCGACTTAAGCGTGGCTGAAAGGAATACGGATTACGTAACAACCTTGGATCAAAATTCGAATACCCCGACCGGGAGTAGCGGCACAACGACGAATTACAAGGATAACAACAAGCCTGCCAATGACTTAAAATCTTATATTAACATCGGCGGATTAGGATTGAACTTAGGACTGAAGATCAAATTTTGATATAATAAGTCATTATTGTCCGACTAAATTTTAACCGGGGAGCAATTTGATCCCTCAATAGTTCGATTCAATGTTCATCTGCTCCTTTCTTGTACTTTTTTGCTTGCCCAAAAAACGAGTACCAAAAAAGGGCACAAATTGGCCATCACGGCCGCCAATTTGATCGCTCGATCGAGCTTTTGTACTACTGTATGGCTTCCCTATCAACGGTGCGAAGTTCCACGGTATTTTTGGCGGGGCTGAATAGAATCATCCTTCGTTTATATCCTTGACCAAGTAAGAAATTCAAGTACATTGAAAGCAATTTTAGCCGGACAATTATGATTATAAGTAATAATTAAAACAACGATTTGAAAGTATCAACTGCACTATGATTGCGGTATTATTAAAACGAATCGAAAAAACAAATACGGATAACCGTAAAAGTCACTTGTAAAACCCTTGCAAGTGACTTTTCATCACTTACAACAGAGGCAATTCGAATAGCTAAGAAGCAGTAGTACAGCACTTTTCACCGATTAACATCTACTTAACAAAACGAACTATACAACTTGTCAAAATAATTCCGAAATTGAACTCGAATTAAACATTACGTCTAACCGAGTTAACATAAACTGTTTGGCTGACCCAAAAATTAATAGATACAAAATCTAAGAATCGAGACATAAACGAATCAAGATTACTGTCAATGTCAAACTCGTGTATAGTATGGTGATGCAATTTAAAATTTTAGACATAAAAGATCCACGGACTATTATTGCTAAGAATACAATTCCGAACGATTATAAAAAATATATTTATGATTTTGCCATCAGGCCTATAATTGTTATCACCAATTATGTAGATATATTATACCAGTCTTATTCAATGGAAGGGATCACCGTAAGTAACAATATTTTCTTCGTGAAAAAGCCTTGCACGATCCAGCCAACGGTACCCGAAGCATTTAGTGCGATTAACATTATGCTAAAAGGAAATGTACCTGTAAATATTGATGGCAAGAAAAGGGCCATTATGTATGAAGGACGGTATAACGCTTACCAGATCAATAGTGAGAAACAGCAGAAAGCATATTTTGAGAAAGAAGATGATAGTAAGCCATACCTGGTATATGAGGCTATGCATTTTGATTACAGCCTGGAAGTATTAAAGAAGATGGGCTCCGAAGAAAGCTTGATCAAGGAATGGTACGAATCTGCCCATGGAGACAACTCTGAAATCATCATGCAAACTTCGGGGTATTATGAAAAGGAGATGAAATCGATCGTCGAGGAGATTAAAAAGACGAAAATCGTAACGTACCTGGATGAAGATTGGCTGAGGCATAAAGCGGAGAATATATTGCTAATTGCCATGAGGGATAATGAGCAGATGACGGAATCCAAGTTTAGTTACCAGGTAGATCCCAAGTTCCGTGAAATAACAAAATACATTAGGAGCAGCCTGTTTCAAGCGCATTCATTGGCTAGTCTTTCAGAATATTTTGATGTCGGGATATCTAAATTGAGAAAGGATTTTATCAAGTACGAAAATATACCGTTTAAACAATTCTTGATCCGGGTTCGAATGGAAAAAGCTCAAGAATTATTATTACAAAATAATCATTCGATACAAGAAATCGCGGAACAAGTAGGTTATCCTGCCAATTTCGCCAGGATTTATAAATATTATTGGGGCTATCCCCCGTCCAAAACAGCCAAATGCTTCGCTAAAGAAGATGTTAAGGTTTTATATTGAACCGAATGCATACATCATGTGATTGTTCAACATTCAAAAAGAGGTCGTCCAGTTCATCTTGGACGGCCTTTTCGTTTCAATGCAACAACTACAACTTGCCCTGCATGGCAATCCCCCAATTCGTCAAGCCTTCCAATAAAGGGATCAGCGATTTGCCCTGTTCCGTAAGCCCGTATTCAACCCTGGGTGGAACCTCCGGAAATACTTCCCGGTGGATCAAACCGGCTTGTTCCAGCTCCTTTAATTGCGCTGCAAGCATCTTCTCGGAAATATTACCTATACTTTGCAATAAATCCTTGTAACGCATCACCCCTTCATTGAGCCGCCATATGATTGTTGGCTTCCAACGCCCGCTAATCAACTTCAACGTAAAGGCCAATCCACAATTCAGCAAAATTTCTTTTTCATTGACATGGTTGGAAGAATGCTCCTTTCTCATTTCTAACTTTTTAGTAAGTAACTAACAATTGTCACAGCCCATTTTTATACACTGTGACCGGTTTACCTTTGGCCTGTTTTAAATATGATAAACCATGACAAAATTAAAGAAAATTGCCCTAGTTACCGGCGTTAGCCGTGGATCCGGTTTAGGATTTGCCATGACAAAGGATCTTGCAAACCTCGGTTATAAAGTTATTATAACTTCCCGTAAAGAAGAAAATTCGGCATCATTGGCCCGCCAACTTAAAGACTTGCAACTGGATGTGGAAGCAAAAGTACTGGATGTTACTAATCGTGACCAAATACAGTCCCTCGTTGATTGGATAGCAGCTCATTTCGGTAAGCTCGACCTACTCATCAATAATGCCGCGATACTGGATATCCAGTATACGGGTATTGATAAAACAGATCTTGATTTTGTACAACAGGAGATCAATACCAATTTCATCGGCGCCTGGGCCATGATAAAATATTGTACCCCGCTGTTAAAGCAGAGCGAACGCGGGATAATTCTCAATATTTCAAGCGGGATGGGAGCTTTTCATGATAAGGATATGGGATTACTTAATTTCGATAAAGCCACTATCCCAAATTATTCACTCTCCAAGTTGATCATGAACGGGTTAACTGTAAAAGCTGCGAAAGACTTAAAGGATGATGGCATCCTCGTAAATGCAGCCTGCCCTGGCTTTACAGCTACTTACGAAGCATTCGTTGCTATGGGCGCCCGACCTATAGAAGAAAGTTTACCCGGTCTTACGTGGGCTGCTACGCTGCCTGATGGAGATAAGAGCGGCCAATTTTTCCGTGATAAGGAATTACTACCCTGGTAATTCATTAACATAATTGTCCGACTAAAAATACTTTAAAGGTACTTGAATTCCTTACCTGGTCAAGGATATAAGCGAAGGATGATATATTCACCCCCGCCAAGAGAACCGTGGAACTTCGCACCGTTGATAGCGAAGGCTAGCTTGGCCATACAGTAGTAGAAAGGCCAGATCGAACGATCAAATTGGTGGCCGTAATGGCCAATTTGTGCCCTTTTTTCGTGCTTTATTGGGCAAGCAAAAAAGTGTACAAAAAACGAGCAAATGAACAGTGAATCGAACTATTGAGTGATCAAATTGCTCCCAGGTTAAAATTTAGTCGGACAATAATGATTCATTAACTTATAGTCACCTGTATAATTTTTACCCTTCGGTTGTGGTTACCAGCCTACAACCGCGGAACTTACTGTACCCAGTTTGCGATCTCGTAAACACCGGTTATAAAGCTAAGATGGCCTTGACGGCACGTTTTTTGTGAATCTTGGGGATTTAGATTACTAAAATTTAATTAACCCGATGAAACATCGATTTAACACCGGCTTTAGAAAAACCTTGATTATCTTTTTATTGCCTTTATTGGCAGCATGCAACCTACGTCCATCAGCGGATGTATACTTCGGAAAAACAGTCCTCAATTCCAACTTGGTAGCGGATTTTGGCTCTGAACAATATGCAAATACACTCTATTCTTATACCGTTAGTTATCCCGGTGTGGATTCCAAACCTAAGACCGGGGAAGAAGCAACCGACATGGTAAAAACCAAGATAGCTTCACTTGAGAAAGCATTGAACGATATAAAAAAATTACCGAAAGACACGGAAACAACTGCCTTGATAGAAACAGCACAGCAATTATTTGAATTTGTACTCCCTGTCTATAAAAACGAATATACCAACTTCGCAAAGCAATGCGATGAAAAATATCCCGCGGATGAAAGAGCTGCTTACGCTCAACAAATTGCGAACCAGTATAATAAGAAATTTGAAAAGCTGTATGCCCAATTGATAAGCGAAGGTAAAAAGTACGCGCAAGCGCATGATTTAAAAGTCAAGTGGGCATTATAAAAATAATAAAGAGACATAGACACTTCGAGACAAGCCGTCCTAACAGGGACGGCTTTTTTAATACGGTTCCCAACCATTCCCTAAGAGATTTGTTATAAAAAAACTGCTCAAGCAACATCTCAAACTCTAAAATAATATTAACCATGAAACAACTGCAAGACAGGGTCATTATCATTACAGGAGCCGCCATGGGACTGGGTCTAGCGGCCGCGAAGCTGTGTGCAGCGAAAGGGGCGAAATTAACCTTGGTAGATTATAACAAGGTCGCCCTTGAGCAAGCCAAAGAAGAAATCCAAAAAGATTATCCCGGTGCGGAGCTGTTGCTCGTAGAAGCCGATGTTTCTGACGAAGCCGCTGTAAAAAATTATGTTGCGGCGACAGTTAAAAAATTCAGTAAAATAGATGGGTTCTATAATAATGCAGGGATCGAAGGAAAACAAGCAGAGGCAGCTGTTTACGATCTTTCCGTTTTTAAAAAAGTGATTGATATTAACCTGATGGGCGTGTATTACGGGCTTCGCTATATTATTCCCGAGATGCAGAAAAACCAGTATGGCAGAATCGTAAATGTTGCATCCGTTGGCGGCATCAGGGGTGTGCTTCATCAAACGCCTTACGTAGCCAGTAAACACGCGGTTGCAGGTATCACGAAAAATGTTGCCTTGGAATATGGTAAAGAAGGCATTATCACGAACGCCATTGCCCCCGGCGCTATCCTAACTCCCATGGTAGCCGGTTCATTCAAACAGGTAAATCCCGCTAACCCGGAGGCCGCGGAAAAAGAATTTGCACAATTTAATCCAACAAAGCGATTAGGCCGTCCGGAAGAAGTAGCCAATGTAGTTGCATTTTTGCTCAGCGAAGATTGCAGCTACCTGAATGGACAAGTTATAGCTATCGATGGCGGCCAGTCTAATACATATGGACCGGTATAAATTAAATTGATGGAGATCGAACGTTATTGTACGGCAAAATTTTCAATGAAAAAATTATCATCGCCTCAAAAGTTTGATTCAATGTCCACCAGCACATTTCTTTTCACTACTGTATGCTTCGCTATTAACAGTGCGAAGTTCCACGGTTTTATTGGCTGGGCTGAATAGATCATCCTTCGCTTATGTCCTTGACCAGGGAAGGCATCCAAGTAAATTTAACGCAATTTCAGCCGGACAACAATGATTTATAATACATATTCTACGAATAAGCGTTCCATGGTTTGTTGAGGATCATCACAAAACCCGGCATGGCTGCGGGAAGTCTGCAAGATAGTACTTCTCGTGGCCGTCAACCACCGGAACCTTGACGGGAGATCTAACCCGGCAATAGGGCCGGCAGTTTTATCACCTTGGCAGATACGTTCTATGGCTTGCAGGTATGTCCTAAGATCATCTAGATCTAATTCATCCCCGAATACGCGGAGCCTGTCAACATTCAACACGAATTTCAACCGGAGGAACTTTTTCGGTTTGCAATAAAGTATCACCCCGATATTGAGGAACTCACCACGTTCAACACGCGGCATCAAACGTATGATCGCGTATTCATATAAGTGCTTCCCTTGCATTTTCTGCTGCTTTAACAAATATTTCCGAAGAGGCTATCCTCCTGTTTAAAAATTCTTTATACACGCGTTTTCTCTCAAGCGGGCTTTCATCGATCGACGGATCTTCTAGCCAAGATCCGGGTATAAGATCAACGACATTTTCGATAGTTTCCCTAGTTAAAATTTCTTTGAACAAAACATCCACTTTACCTAGCTCGTTTGCATCTTTTAATAAGACATGATCCTTGATAGCCATGAAAGGCCGGGTTGCTTGTTCCTCCCAGTTATGCCATGTATGATGAAAATACAAGGAAGCGCCATGATCGATTAACCACAATTCCCGGTGCCACATCAACATATTTGTATTCCTGGCGGTCCTGTCTACGTTCGTCAAAAGGCAATCCAACCAAACAATTTTGGATGCCAGCAAAGGATCCACCTGGCACGCGGCTGGATCAAAGGTGATAGCCCCGGAGAGGTAATGTAAGCCCAAGTTCAAGCCAACGCTAAACTTAAGCAGATCCTGGATCTCCTGGTCAGCCTCTATACGGCCAAATGCTTCATCCAGCTCTGCAAATACCAATTCCGGCACTTTTAAGCCCAGTGTACGGGCAATTTCGCCACCGATCAATTCTGCGATCAGCGCTTTCTCACCTTGTCCAGCTCCGCGGAACTTCAACACGTATTGAAACCCATCATCAGCCTCGATGATGGCGGGCAATGATCCACCTTCACGCAAAGGCGTGATGTAGCGCATTACTTCTACGCGCCTGATCGAAACAGGCTTATTTTGATTCTTTTCATCCATTTTAAGCAGGTTTAATACTACCTATTTAACAAATGTAGCTAATCGAGAATTAAGAAAAAATATCCATACATAATATTCTATGCTTCAAAATGCTTTCATGCAATGATTTTCCTGCCAGAATCAATATTTCCTTGGCGAAGAAATGGAAGCTACCGCCCCCTAACAAATTGAACCGGCGGGGTGTTATAATCTTGTCGTATTTACACCTTTAAAATGTCTCGAACAACCATCAAGATGATATTGATCAATATTTAACTTTACTACATCTATTCATATTAAAAACTGTTTACAATGGCCGTGTTAAATCCTTATTTGAACTTCCAAGATAATTGTATGGAAGCCTTTGATTTTTATAAATCAGTATTCGGTGGCGAATTTGCCATGTTAATGCGTTTCAGCGAAATGCCGCCAGAACATCCTTGCGACCCATCCGAAAAAGATAAGATCATGCATGTGGCTTTACCTATAGGACAATCAGTTTTGATGGGCAGTGATAGTCCTAAAGAAATGGACAAAGTGCAAACCGGTAATAACTTTTCGATTTCCATTAGCACAGACAGCAACGGGCAAGCCGATGAATATTTCAAGGGATTATCGCAAGGAGGCACTGTAATCATGCCGATGGGAGATGCTTTTTGGGGTTCCTATTTCGGGATGTGCAGGGATAAATTCGGCGTAAACTGGATGATCAGTCACGATAAGCGTAGTGCTTAATAGCTGTTTAATAAAGGGTATAAAACTGTAAAAAATTAGGGCCGATAGAATTACCGGCCCTTTTCACAAGTCAAAATTCTGCTTATCACATCACTCAAATCCATTCGGCTTCAAAAGGGGGTTTGAATTTAATGCCCTGTTCGGGATCGGGAATACGGAACGATCTTTCGAATCTTGTGGTTTATCCCACCATTCATTCCCAAACCTGCCCCAACGAACAAGATCGGTCCTACGGTGACGTTCACCTAAGAACTCGCGACCCAACTCCATCACGAATTCATCATCTGTCAAGTTCGCGATATTCATTTCGTAACTATTAGCAGGCCAAGCAGCCGGTTCAAAATTACGTTCGCGAACATCGTCCAGCAGTTGTGCCGCGGCAGTTTTATCACTAGCGCGGTATTTGCATTCCGCTAGAGCATAATATATTTCTGCCAACCGGATCTCGGTAGCAGAGTTGAACTGGAATAATCCTTCAGACATCGGCAGCCAAGGGAATTTTAGCAAGCGCACACCGGAATTTTCTTCACCGGTAATTACATGCGACCCTTCCGACCAACGGCCACCGGGTTTTTCTGAAAATCTTGCCACTTGGTCAACATATGCCAAGGGTTTGCCATTATATTCTTCGGTACCGAGTACAACCTTGGAGCTATCGAAGCCATATCCTTGGGCTTTATTAAACTCGTATTGTGTTCCCACTAGGAAGAAGCCTTCGTAATCGCCTTCGCTGGAAGTAGTTTTAAACGGTTGCTTCCTCTTATCTCCTGTTTTAAATCGCTCGTACGGCATACCTAACTTGTAGGTATACAAGTTGCCATTTTCATCACGGGAAGGCGTTAAATGCACCCCGTTCCAGGAACCCCAATCATTGTCAAGCGAATAACGGGCCTGGTAATGCATCGTGGCATTATACATCCAACTGAATTCGTAAATATTCTTAGCATGTGGAAACTCGAAAATATTTTCAGGGGAGCGGTAACCGTTTATACCTGAGCGGAATGGCCCGCGGTAATCTGTATCGAGAGCGTAAGTACCGTATTTACCATCGATGATATCCTGGGCTACGGCCGCACATTCTGTATATTTAGGAGTTCCTGTCCATGCTTCGGCATTCAGGTATAACCTTACCAACAGGGCTGCGGCACCACCTTGATCCCACCTTCCGATTTTACCGTTTTTAGGTAAATCGGGCAATGATTCTTTCAGTTCCGTTTCGATGTAAGCGAATACTTCTTGCGGGGTCGATTGAGGCTCTATTTTTTGCGGTTCTGTAATAATAGGAACCTCGCGGAAAAAATCAATTAAGAACAGGTAGAACCAAGCGCGCAAAGTTCTTAATTCAGCAATATGATGCGCCTGGTCGGCCTGCGTTAACCCGATCTTAGTATAATCCAAATTGGCAATATCCTGCATAATCACGTTACATTGACCGATACCTTGGTATGGACCAACCCATCCCCCGTTAATATGTCCATCATCAGGGGTCCAGGTATGGCCATGTAAGCGTACCCAATCACCGCCATCATATCCATGTTTACCTTTTTGCGTCCACACGAAATTATCAGCGGTTAGTTCACTGATGAGCCAACGATCGCCATCCCAACCGCACCAATGCCCATGTTCGTAAGGGCGGACTACGGCTGCGATCACCGAGTTTTTATCCTGGTAATATTTATCAGCCGGAAGAATATCAAAAGGTTCCTCGTCTAAGTTGGTACAACTTACCGTGGAAATTATTAGGAGTAGCAATACGCTACTTAATTTTTTCATATTCATGATCATTCATTTTGATTGAAGTATGTGAAGTATGCGCATTAAAGAGTTACTTGTAAACCGATGGTGTAAGTACGAGTAACCGGGTAAACATCGAGGGCACCGTAGCCGGGCGTTAAACCTACGACGCCAATTGCTGTAGGATCAAGCCCGGTAAACTTCGTTACCGTGAATACATTTCTTATACTACCGTAAATACGGGCATTCTTAATAAAATCTGTTTTAAACTTGGGATTCCAACCCAAGGTGAGATTATCAAGCCTGAAATAATCACCATTCTCCAAGAAATAATCCGTGATGACTTTACCGGAAGTGATATGTCCATTGCGGGTATACGCATCTTTCAACAGGTTAATACCGGGTTCAGCTTGTAAGCCGTAATACATTTGATACAAGTTCAACACTTGGTAATCAAACCTTCCCCTGAAGAACAGGTTCAAATCCAAACTTTTGTATCTTAATGTATTTCCCCATCCTAATTCGTAACGGGGAGCTCCATGACCGATATAAGTCCTGTCCCTATCGCCGTTTGCTTCGCTGGAAGCGATGATCTTTTCTTTCCCAACTACCCCATCTTTCCATACAAGGATTTTCCCATCTTCATCAACACCGGCATATTTATAACCATAAAAGCTACCAAGTTCCGTACCCGGATCTAAGCGGTATGCGGGACCAGGATTACCCGGTGATGGAAGATCTTGCAAGTAGCGGTAATTACCTTGGAATTCATTATTAGACCAAGACACCAATTTTGATTTGGCATAAGAAGCAGCAATGGTAGTGCTATATGAGAAATTACGGGAGTTGTAAACATTCCAATTGAGTAATAACTCCACGCCCTTCGCGCTCGTTGTTCCAACGTTAACAAACATTTGTTCATGTAAATACGGCCCCACCGGAACATCGTAGTTATCGAGTATACCATTACTTCTACGATCAAAGAAGTCCAGATTACCGGATAACTTATTATCAAACAGGGAAAAATCTACCCCGATATTATACGATACCGCTCTTTCCCAACGTAAATTCGGGTTATAGTTATTGGCTGGTCCATATACTTGAATCCATTCCCCTTCATCATTTAAATATCTTCCATAGCCCCCATAACGAGCCAGGGAGGTATAACGGGCAAATCCTGAACGCCCCGTTTCACCGTAAGACGCTCTCAATTTTAAATCATTAACAGTTTTGCTACCTTCTAAAAAGGGTAAACTTGAGACTCTCCAAGCAGCTGATACCGCCGGAAACAACCCCCATTTATTATCCACCCCAAACTTGGTATTTCCTTCGTAACGGAAGGAAGCCGACAAGAAATATTTACCGTCAAAATTATAATTCAAGCGGCCTAAAAAGGCAATAAGCTTTTCCTTACTTTTCCATGAATCCATACCTAGGCGACCTTCTTCCCGGTTCCATTGGCCGGCTTCCAAATTATTATAGCTAAAGGCATCCGAAAGAAAGTCCATGTTTTCAGCCCAGAAACCTTGTGTAACGAACTCTTGGTATGAATATCCAGCCATCACATCAATTTCATGCTTATCGATACGGGTGTTGTAATTATTGATCCATTCCAAGGTATAATCGTTCCAACGTTCATTTTGCAACCTGGCACGGCCAGTACGATTGTTGAGGATCGATTCTGCTGACTTCGAAGTATAATATTCCCTTCTCAACATTTCACGACTTTGTTTTGCCAATTTAATCTCAGTACTGAGGTTGCTCAAAATATTCAGCCTAGCATTGAGATCGATGATGGAATAGTTCTGATCAGCGCCATTTTCCCGGGCTAATAAATCCTGCACGGGATTATATGTATCATATCCTTGAAAAGTATTGAACATCGTCGGATCATCGGGATCCATTACCGGGAGTGTAGGATTCAATTTTACCGCCTGTTTAAAGGCATCATAATTTGTATATTCCTCCTTGGCAGTTCTCTGTGAAAGGTTACCCGAAAAAATCAGTTTTCCTTTCAAGGCTTTCTGCCGGAAATTTGCACGGTAGCCGTATTCCTTCCTTTCGGTAGCAATATCGATAGCCGTTTTAGTACGGAAATTACCGGAGATTCTGAACATCGAATTTTCATTTCCTCCACCGACAGCTAATAATTGGTTCTGACCGAAATTATCGGTGCGGATTAGTTCATCGTACCAATTCGTCCTAGCGCCGCGATCGGTATCCCTGCCCTTATCAAGAAATTCTTCAGCGGAAAGTATATCCGGTTTATTAGCTACTACATCATGCTCAAAATAGCTATCATATGTTACAGATACATTTCCAGCTTTCGCTTGCTTAGTAGTAACCAACACCACGCCATTTGCACCCCTTGAACCGTAAATCGCAGCGGCGGCGGCATCCTTCAAAACCGTGATGGATTCAATGTCTTGCAAAGCTATATTCCGTAAATCTCCCCCAGGCATTCCATCGATAATAATCAACGGTCCATTCCCGGCATTTAATGAAGAGGCTCCACGGATCTGGATATCGGTTCCACGGTTAGGATCCCCGGCTGCGGGATTCGAAACAGTAAGTCCGGCAACCTTACCTTCGATCATCTGCATGGGACTATTATAGCCGCCCTGCAAAAAATCTTTACTAGATATGGTGGCCACCGCGCTCGTCAAGTTCCTTTTCTGCACGGTACCATAACCTACTACCACTACATCGTTTAAGCTGTTTACATTCGTCTTCATCGCGATGTCGAGCGTTGTTTTACCCGCCACGGAAATCTCCTGCGATTCGTATCCGATGCTACTGAAAACCAGGATGGCATCGTCTCCGGGAACCGTTAATTTGAACGTCCCATCTTGTTTGGTTAGCGTACCGGTTGTAGTCCCCTTGATCCGGATGCTGACATTAAACATTTTTTCCCCAGTTGTTTCATCGGTCACGGAACCGGAAACCGATTTTGACTGTGCAAGCACAGCACTCACGGTCATTAAAGCAGCGAGTAGCAGTACCCCGCACTTCAATGCCATGCTAGCAATAAATCGATTTAGCAAGAAACCGATTAAAAGCTTTGGATTTTGTAATGCAATTTTCATAACATTTATTTTAGGTTGATAAAGGATGTGTAAAGCGAATATTATATATGCATATCAATTATTTTCAGTAAAGCAAAAAAAATCCCTACGCGAGATATTAGCATAGCTCGCTTGCTTGTAAACATGAACATCAGTGAAGCATTTTTTTACAACCTGGCATACCACTCCCCTCAAGTGCTACCGGTCACTATATGCTGCTACCTTTACAGTCTTATAAATTGGCTATATGTTTGAAAACTAGGACTTCATATTCATAAACATCTGTTTTTCATTAATGAACTGCTAAATCGTTTTTGCAAATGATCCAAACAATTTTTAAAGATCTATGGTTAAAAATCGGCCGTATAAGTTCATACTAAAAGCCATCATTATATTCCAGAGGGGAATTAAGCCCTTATGGTAATAATGAATGTAAAACGTTACGGGAATTGATCAACGTGGAATCAATGCACAATTTGTTTAGCTACCTTATTTTAAAATTTTTTGTGATTTTACTGCCGGAATAAGCAATCATTTAACGCGGATAACTTATCCCAGCTTGACATTGGTTTAACATTTACAACCGTTTTTCAATTTTTGGCTAATCATAATTACATCACAACAAGACTGGATTTCGGCGGATAAAATACCAGCTTTCAAACGTGAACATGTATCAATTTACTAATTCTCACTGCAATAACTCATCATATAACTATTATATCATTCGATGATATTGATATCAATGATGAATAAGCGTATTAAACACAATATACATAGTTTTTCAATTTTTTTATATCATGATTAGTTTTTTTTCTGGAGAATGTGTAAATCTTTTATTTGTCAGAACATATAAATGTACCGGGACTATCTTTTACATATATAAAACCATTATTGTCCGACTAAATTTTCACTGAAAAAATTATCATCGCCATCAAAAGTTCAATTCAATGTCTACCTGCTCATTTCTTGTACTTCTTTGCTTGCCCAAAAAAGGTACCAAAAAAGACACTAATTGGCCATGACGGCCGCCAATTTGATCGCGCGATCTAGCTTTTCTACTACTGTATGGCTTCGCTATCAACAGTGCGAAGTTCCACGGTTCTCTTGGCGGGGCTGAATAGATCTTCCTTATATCCCGGGATAGGAAAGGATTTCAAGTACATTTAAAGCAATTTTAGTCGGACAACAATGATATAAAACTAAATCAGGTATTCCTTATTTACCGGGGTTATGTGATTAAGCGTTCCAAATTGATTACTTGTTCCAAGGGCGGTCTCGCGGTGAATACCCCATTACTTTCACCGGCCCTCATGCCCCTGACGTAACAATAAATGACGCCCCCGAAATGCTGCTCGTAATCAAAATCGTCCAAGCGGCTGGCCAAATATTTTTTTACGGCAACAGTATATATCAAGTATTGTAAATGGTAATTATTATCATTCATCGCTTTGGCTATCGCTTCCCTATTATAATCTGCCGTATCATACCCGAGGTGGTTGGATTTCCAGTCAAGGATATAAAATTTTTGCCGGAACTGGAAAAACATATCAATCTTTCCATTCATTATTCCTTCCAATCCTTGATTACCGGAAATATTAAATCGACGGGCTTCCACGCGGATACCTTCCCCGGAAAATTGGTTTAATGCTGCCGGGAAAAATGCAGGTACGGGGAAATCAAACTCTAATTCCATCAACCTCTTTCCTGGGGGAACTTGTTCCAATTGGAACTGTAACCCATCTATCTCGATGGTAGCTTTCAGTACTTCGTTTAGCAACTGCTCCAACATCGGGGCATATACCTCCCGCTGGTTGGGCGCATAATGATCAATTGCCTGCTGTATGTACTCAGCCCAATGCTTTGATTCATCGAACCGGATATTTTCGAAAAGAAAGTGTAGCAAATTCCCTGTCTTCGCTCCTTTCCGCAGTGTATGGAAAATAAACTGCTCATAATCCTGCAAGCCGGGTCTTTGCTTGGCAACCTGGAAATGCATATTTTTTGCCGCCAGCGAAGTATAACTAAGCTTCCGCCAATTTTCCTGGTAGAGGCTAAAATGTGCGACCACACTGGGTATTTTAGCCGGCAACCGTTGTTCCACACGGTACATTTGTCCCGCTACTGAAGGGATTTCGGCGCCAAGCTGTACTTGTTTTAATCCTTCCGGCAATTTCTCCAGTGCTTGTATAAAGAGACCTAGCGAGGTTGCGGCAAGTTCGTTTTCACCGGCTTTGGCGATTTTCGTATTATGGAATACGTAGCAGGCATAAATGGCCCTCGTGATAGCCACGTATATAAGTCGCCGTTCTTCTTGAATTTTCTGCTGTTCGAAAGATGTAGCTAATTCACCGAGTTGTTTACTTTCAATGCTGATATAATCCCCGGAAACAGGATCGCGCAGGCTTACAAATTCCCTTTCCATCCCCTTACCGAAATCGAGATGGGGCACGATTACAATTTTGTATTCTAAGCCCTTACTTTTGTGTACAGTAACAATATTAACGGCTTCCTCATCACTTTCTACCCTTTGTATATACTCATCCCCCTCGGTTTCCATACCGCTAATTCCTTTCTGGAGCCAGGCAATTACGTCCAGCATTGACAAGTTCTTCCTGGTCTGTTCCTGGTGCAGCAGCTCTGTAAGCTGGATGAAATTGGTAATCACCCGCTCCCCGTCAACCTGGGTATTCATTAATAAAGTGCGCCTCGTATCGAAGTCCTTCATAAATTCCATCATCGCGGTATAGATACCATCTTGCTGCCACAGGTCATTATATTTGGTGAAATACGATAATGTAATTTCCGGCGGCAATTGCAATATTTGCCTGATATTAAACCCTGTAAAACTAGAAAGCAAAGCCCTGTTGATCGCGGCCTGGTTAGGCTGCACGATCGCTTGCAACAAGTACAGTAATTCTACAGCTTCGTCAGATTGCAAAATTCTCGTTTCCTGCAAGGTTACCGAGGGGATGCCATACCTTGATAAATACTTCTTAATATCCTTCCCTTCGGCGTTAGCACGAACCAATATGCCTATATCGGAAGGTTTTATTGCACGCCTATCGCCCTTTACGTAAATATGGAAGGACGGGTCTGTAAGTAAATGCAACACCAAGCCGGCTACTTTTTCCTGTATACTTTCCTTCGTCTTATCATAAATGATCGGCATTGCCTTTACCGCTTGATCGCCATAATTCAAGGTTCCCTTGGAATCTTGATCCGGACTTTCTACCGGTATATATTCAATTTTATCCCCGGAGTCTTCGAAATAAAAGGTATCGAAGCCTTCGTACGGTTGAAAAAATTGGTTCATCGCTTCGATCATATTGCGCGAGCTCCTAAAATTTTGGTTCATACCGTATACATGATCTACCGCGTTCCTCGCGCTGAAATAGGTGAATATATCGGCCTTCCTCCAACCGTAAATACTCTGTTTCGGATCCCCGATATAAAAAAGTATGCTATGATTTTGAAATAGGTTATGAAAAATTTCATACTGGACTTTATCGGTATCTTGAAATTCATCGATAAATACAGCTTTATACTTATTTCTTAATCCCTCTAACAAGCCGCTTTTACCTTGCATAACAGCTTCATGCAAGCTGTTTATCTGCTGGTCAAAACTTAGGGATTGATTAATTTCCATAAATTGTTGAACACCGGCATAAATTTCCTGTATTGCCAAGCAATATAAATACCTGGCAATTTTTTGCCGTAGTAACTCCTGCTGATCTTCTTGTTCCTTTTTAATATTCAGCATCTCCATCAATTCCGGGAACAATTTCCATACATACTTACTTTGTTTTTGCCAATGCACAACAGCCAGCTCATAAAAAGCCCCCACATCATCCATCACCGGTAAGAAGCTCTTCTTGGCATACGAATTTTTACTGACAGGCTCCTTCCACGTTTCAATATTCGATTCAACATACAGGATATGCTCTTCGTAAACCCGCAAATCTTGTTCCTGCAATTGCTGCATTTCTCGTTGCCAGCTTTCGATTAATCCAGGGTTTAGTTGATATTGTTCAGCATGGTTATAGGCAAAATAATGCTTTCCACCCAGGTGCTCTTTCACTATGCTATAGAACTTCTTTTTCATATCGACTTTCCGTATAAAGGAAAGAAGGTTTACCGGGAGTGTCGTAATATGTGTTCTCCAGAATTTATTCACCTCGTTTTCTATAACAGGATCGATGCTGGGCAACATCTCTACACCGAAAACCTGGTCCGTTTCAAATGCAAATTCCCGTAAAGTTTGCCCGCAAAAACTATGAATTGTTTGCACGGCCATCTCATCGAGCAACAAGATAGCATCCCTTAAACGCTGCTCTACAGCCTTCCCCGTATCCTGGTATATTGCTTGTTCAACAATCGAGGCGATATTTCCATCATCGATCGGCTCCTTTCCTTGGCTCGCTTTATACGCCAGGCGGATAAACAGTCTTACCCGGTCTTGCAGTTCCGCTACGGCTGCATTTGTAAAAGTAACCATCAGGATTTCCTTGATAGAAAGCTTTTTTTCCACGATTAGTCTCAATACTAAAATCGCGATGGAATAAGTTTTCCCCGTGCCGGCGCTTGCCTCTATTAAATTACTACCGGATAAGTCAACCCTTGCTGCAGAAAATTCCTTGTATATAACTGGTTTCGACATGTTTCAATATTCTAAAGAGTATCGTCAAAAATGTTGCTCGCCTGTACCGCGGTAGCCTGTATTACTTCCATGCATGCCTCATCCAACCCGTCCTGTTCAAAATAACCGATCCTTACCGCTTTCTTTATATAAGGATCCGCTGTTGATGAAAATGCATTTTCCGAAACGCTGTCCTTTGCCCACTTTTGTACGAAACCGGGTTCCAATTCATTTAACTTCTTCAGGTTAATCCGCCAACCGGGAAAGAAGGGCACCGGTTGTTGCATTCCCCTATTAAATAAAACAATTAATTGCTGTAAACGTATGATCGCTTCCCCCGGTTGCAAGTTAATAGCCTTATACACCGTATTCTCCTTCTTCGTAGATAGAAAAACGCAGGAAGATATTTCGCCGGCGGCAATACCTACTAAATACTTTATATAAGCATCGATCAAATATTTCATTTCTCCTTTCGACCAGCAAACGTATACTAATTGTTTATCAAATATATTCGTTAAGCTCCCCGTAATTTTCGTTTCGCCAACTTGCAAGTCTATATCAACAGTTGCGGGTGACACATCTTGAACTAGCTGCCGGTAAATACGTTTAGACTCGGCCAGTTCTTCTTCCACATTTGCTATTGCAACCGTAGCCATATTTTTCAAGGGAAGTTTCCCGGTTTTCAACAACTTTTGTTGTAAATGCGGTATCCCTCCTTCATCCAGCGGCAACAGGATATTCTTCAGCTGCCATTGATCGAGCTGATCGAGGTCGAAACGTTCGGTTTCCTCAAGTAAAACGCTTTCTTCATTATAATAAATCCCTAAAACTTTATTAAAAAAAGCCTTTACTGGGTGCTTAAAGAAATTACAAAGGTCATCAAGCGGTATCGTGCCGGCATCGATCTCAACTTTTTGCGGTTCCTGTAGCAAATATTCTTCGAAGGAAGCATCCTGGTTATATAAATAATTATACAAATTATTGTCCTGTTGATAATATTTACGGCTGAAACCCTGGAGGGGGTGTTGGGTTACCAATAAAGTTCGTACCAGCTTAGGATCGGTGCATTTATCCTCGATATAATCCAATAGCTCATCCAACAAAGGAGAAGGCGGTAGCAAGGAATTATCCTTATCATTGCGGCCTATATAGCTGATATAAAGATATGCTTTTGCCGATAAAACCGTTTCTAAAAATAAATGCTTATCATTTTCCTTTACATTACGATCCCCCTTCCTCCGTTCTTTATCCATCAAGTTGAAACTGGTTGATTTTTCGGTTCTCGGGAACTTATCAAAATTCATCCCAAGCAAAGCAACTACTTTGAAAGGAATGCTTCTCATCGGGATGAGGGAGCAAAACGTAATACCGCCGTTTACAAATAAACCGGAACGGGTTGCATTTTGTAAAATCTGTTCCAAACTATGATAAAAGACGTTAAAGGAAACCGCTTCTGTTACAAGTTGATGCAACGCGTTGTATTCTGTTAACTGTTTCATCAACTCCGCATAATCTTCATCTATATCATCCTGTGCATCGAAAACAAGGTTCTGGATCAGCTGCTCAATATAACTTACCCAATCCTGGATGGATTTATTTTCTTCCTGTAACTCCACGGCGGTCATCAATGTCTGCGCAAAGTGACAAAAACGTATTACTTCGTGGGTTTCAGCCCCTTCCAGGATATCAAGTGGATAAAAACTTTTACTGCCGGTTCCGTATTCAAGGCTGCCGCTCATGCAGATACCGTACATAATTCTTTGTATGCCATATTTCCAGCTAACATATTGCGTATCATCAGATTCCCTACCTTCTATCCCGAACCTGATGTTGGCGGCCTCCAGTACCGGGCGTATCGATTGCGGATCCGGTATGGCGAAACGTTTACGGATATAACTAAAATCGAGCAGCTGCAATACCTTTTCAGAAGTAAAATTTTCCCTGTTCATCGATAATATTGCCAGTAATGCATTGTAAAGATTATCGCTGTCAGCATAACTTTCATCGGCTATCGTATAACGAAACTTGTAAGGTGCATTATTAAACACGGCCTTGATATATGGAGCGTAAGTATCTATATCGCTGACCATTACCACGATATCCCTCGGTGATAGTTGCTCATTTCCCTTGTCAACTAAATGCACGAGGTAATTATACAGCACCTCTACCTCCCTGGCTACCGTGTAACAAGAATTTACTACCAATGAACCATCTTTCAAATCCGCCGCCGAGAACAGGTGCCTGTCTGCCGTTGCGGCCCTGAAGATATCATCTTGTATTTTACCTAGTAAGCTGCCGGATACAGGCGCTTGAATCCCGATCTCTTCATAGGCATTTAAAAAACTATCGTATGTAAAAAATTGGGAAAAGCTATTTTGAATCAATTGTCCCCAGCCAGTCAATAACGGGTTTCCCGTAGTGGTATACTCCGGGATCGACAATCCCTTTTGTCGCCAGCGGGCCAACTGTTTCTCGGCCCTATCTTCGAACCAGAATACTTCCGGAGCGGGATTGAGGATATGAAAATACACATCGATGTGCCGGGACAGTTCATGTAATATTTTAACGTGGAAAGCGGTGATGATTGATAAGCCAAACAGGTGAACAACCGGCATGCGGGCTGTCAAGTTATTATCTTCCACGCTATGGGAAAGCTTTTCCAGTATATAATTACCGATGGTTGTAGTACCGGGTATACGGGATTGTGTAACCTTTTTCAAGCGCACCCATAACCAGGCTTGCCAATCATTCATCTCTAAACCTTCGTCCGCCTTAGTTTCCCAATCTTCGATCATCTCCGGGCGGTACACCTGGTATTGATCGAACAGATCGGAGAGCTTATCGGCCAAGCCCATCCGCATCAATTCTTCCTGGTGCTTTTGTCCTTGAAAATACGCTGCTACAGCCGGGAATTTATCTTTAAAATCCGCCTGTCCCATTAATTGATATATTAACCAGGATAGGTTTTGCCTTGACAATGTACTAGTAAACGGCCCCCCTAATATATTATATACAAAGTATAATAATTCGTTCGGGCGCATGAACTTGCAATTGGCGGCAATTCCCAAGTATTCAGCCAATTGTTGTTTCAACCAGTTGTTCATACCATCGGTTTGCGTAACGATGAAATGCGGTTGAAATACATTGGATTTGGCATCCATAAGATTGCGTGTAAATCCTATGGAAAGATTTTCTAAAGAATTGGATACTTTTAAATATAATGCCATAATAAATGTTCGTAGCCTAATTATTTTCTTGTAATCTCCGCGCGATGCCCGATGCTCTTTCCACTTTCCGGGAAGCGGCCATCAAGATATTTTTCATGCTTCCTTGCAAGACAACTTGCTGTTTGGCGCGGCTAACAGCCGTATAAAGTAATTCCCTCGTAAGTATTGGCGTTTCTTCCCTGGCCGGCACCAGCACTAAAACCTTGTTAAATTCGGAGCCCTGGCTTTTATGGATCGTCATAGCGAAAGCGGTTTCCGAATCCGACAAATAGCCTGGCAACACGGAGATCAAGCCACCATTACCATCATCGAACCAAGCCTTCATCGTTCCTTCTTCATCACTCCTGATAATACCGGTATCGCCGTTAAATAAACCGTGTTCATAATAATTCTTCGTAAGCATGATTGGCCTGTTTTCGTAAAATACCTGGTGAATATGAAGCAATTTTTCAGCCGACAAATAATCTTCTATTGCCTGATTGACCTGGTAAAGACCTTGATCGCCTTCCCGCACGGCTACTAGTACCCTCAATTGGTTGAGCTTACTTAACGCGCCGTGGATACCCGGAGTTTGGATGAACCCGCGGTACCCATCGATAAATTCGTTAAATATCTTTTTATCACTACCGGTATCAAACAGCACGCCGGGATCAGCTTGCCCAGTGAATGCTTCGATAACTGCCGGATCATTATTTATGATAGCTTTACTCAAGCGACCGATTCCGCTCGTATCTTTAAATCGATGGCTAAATTGCAATTCAATTATATGCTGGAATAATAAATTTTGATCCCCGGTAGCGGCAGTTAACGGCAAGGAGGCTGCCGTGAATTGCTCTAAAAAACCTTTCATAGCATCATCGAAGGTGTTTATTCCCGGTAAGGATTGGCATATATCACCAAACATGCTCCCGGCTTCGACAGAAGCCAATTGATTCTTATCACCGAGCATAATTAAACGGCTCCCGGCGCCTACGGCATCCAGTAATTTCGAGAATAGCGCTACATCGATCATCGAGGATTCATCCACGATAATCACATCGTATGGTAAAGGATTTTCAGCGTTATATTTGAAATACGGGCTACCGTGAATGGATCTTAATAGTCGATGGATTGTTGAAGGAACCAGTTCTTGAAATTTCTCGGCTACCCGCGGTAATCCCGAAGCGGGATTCTTCCTTAAACTTTCTGCCATACGGGCAGCAGCCTTGCCCGTGGGAGCAGCCAAGGCCACTTTCAGCCCCGGGTTTAATGTATATAGTATCGCGAGGAGCTTGGCTACCGTTGTAGTCTTCCCGGTACCGGGGCCTCCCGTGATAATCGTAAAATTGTTGAGTACGGCTGTTAATGCAGCGATTAATTGCCAATCAATAGATAAAACGGGATTGTTGGGAGGGAATAACTGCCGGATAAAATCGCGCAGGGCCGATAATTCTTGCGTTCTCTGTGCGCGGAGTTGTTGTTCATGATGTATGATCGACTTTAACTTGCGATATACCTGTTGTTCGTATTTGAAATATCTCTGCAAGTACAATTTTCCCTTATCAACTATAAAAGGCTGGTAAGCATTTTCTTCCCAGCCGATGATAGGAATTTTCTGTAAGGCTCCATAAATATCGGAGGGTAACGTCCATCCCGCGGGGAGGTACGCTTCCATCGACGAGATATCATCCAGGTCTAGGCAAATATGCCCTTCGCTTAATTTCCTTGATAGCAAATAAGCGAAGGGCCGTATGGATGCAGGATCAAAATATGTTGCAAACTGTTGATGAACATCATTGAAAGTTACGAAAGGGCGCATATTTTTAAATCGATCTTGAGATCGAAATGTACGAAATTTTCCGCGGGTGTGATTTGTTGGGACCAGGTCACTACCTCCCTAAAAATATACCCCAATCGTAAAAAGTTCCGTATATATTTATTGATATGCGCGGCGGAAAGCAGGGGAACATCTTGCCCTACAGTACAACACCGCCCGATACTTCAATTCTTTGAGCATTGATCCAATGCGCGGCGTCACTACACAAAAAGGCCACAACCGGACCGATATCTTCCGGTAACCCTACCCTTCCCAATGCTGTTTGAGAAGCAATTAACGCATTTACATCTTTGTTATCGCGCACCGTGCCTCCACCGAAGTCTGTTTCGATGGCCCCCGGCGCTACCACGTTTACGTTGATCTTCCTAGCGCCCAATTCTTTTGCCATGTATTTGGTCAATGTTTCAACAGCGCCCTTCATTGTTCCATAAGCGGCATATCCCGGCATACAGAACCTGGCCAAGCCCGAAGATAAATTCACGATATGGCCCCCGTCTGCAACCAGGCTCAACAAGGCCTGGGTTAAGAAAAATGTGCTTTTCAGGTGGATGTTAACCAAGGTATCGAATTGTTCTTCCGTTGTTTCAGCAAAGGAAGCATGTATGCCGACACCGGCATTATTGACAAGGGAGTGAAACTCCATGGCATCCCAATACTTGCTTAAAGCTTCGGAAACTTGCGTTTTAAAAGAGAGGAAACTCTTGATATCCGCAACATCGAGTTGCAAGATCACAGCTTTTTGTCCCAGGTCGTGTACGGCAGCTTGGACTTCTTTTGCTGCTTTTTCATTACTGTGATATGTAAAGATGATGTCATGTCCGTCTTTGGCCAAGCTCATTACCATATCTTTTCCTAAACCGCGGCTACCACCGGTAACCAGGGCAATCTTTTGTTTACTCATAGCTAAATATGTTTTTTATATATCGCAAAATTAGAATTGGTACGATTAAAAAAATGGTGAATACGTCAGATTTTAGCCAACTCCACGTGTTTCCTGAAATTCAAGGGGGTAATTCCTACCATACCTTTGAAAAACTTGGTAAAATTGCTCGGATCGGAAAACCCGAAACGGTTACCGATATCTGCTACCGGCATTTTTGTCTCTTTCAGCATCCGTGAAGCTTCTTCAATAATCCTGCTTTCCATCCATTCACACGGCGATTTGCCGGTGGTCAAAGTGATGGTATTCGTTAAATGCCTAGCCTGGATATAGAGCATCTTGGCAAAATCTTTCACGGAAAACCTTTTTTCCGCTTTTAGTTGCTGCAATTCCGATAGGTGCTCTTCCATTAGGTTCATAAAAGATGTCGTAATCTCTGCTTGCCGATTTGATATGTAATTAGGTAGTATCATATGCCTATCTTTTTTACGGATGTAGACCGGGAAACCGTGTATCGAACTACGCCTTTCACGGTTGATATCCCGGCGGGGTAAGCCGGGAACAAGGTAATCAATGCTGTGAACGTCGCTTTTAAATTCAAGGGATCTCAAAAATCCATTTCAAAGTATTAATTACCGCGTCTATTCCCTGTTAAGTATTTGATTTTAAATTCGTTTCCATACCAATTTCCCACTAACTAAGATATTGAACGATTCCCAATTTTATTCCCAATATCTAATACCATTTTCCCTTCTAAGTAGTCGAACGAAACCGGTTTATATTGTAGTTTGCAAGGAATCTACAATTCCATGACATTTGCAGGAATAATAAATTAGTTATATATTTACATTATACTTCATATATTTTCATCCCAATACCATGAAAACTATTTATTTAAGATATTTATTGCTTTGCTTAACAGCGTTGGCATCCTGCACCAAGGCTGATATTATTGGCCCCCCGGGTGGCGGAACCCCTCAAATTGACGGTAATTTAGAATGGGTATATTTAAAAAGTCAATCGCAAACTAGTATTGAAAATGAAGGGAGTAAAATGATCGTCGAGATGAAAGGCGAAGGGGCAAACTTTTCCGGTACCAATACCGTAACCATGTCTAATGGGAAGTTTACTTCCTCGCAATTTACATATGACTATACTTATACACTGGTTTCCAAGACCTATTTTGATAATGAATTGTTTTATGCCGACAGTGTTTCCGATGTTGGTCCATACAATGCTATGGCAGCGACGATGGATTATACGATGAAAGGAAAGGATTCGATTATTTTGCATAACCCGGAGATGTTTATATCGCAAACGGGTTACTCTTACAATTCAACCGAACCAATCGATCTTAAGGGTATATATTCCTGGGATAATGATGTAATTACCATTACCGGGATGATGGAAGGTATTCTAAAAAGCAATTACCCCGGTGAGGAAGACCTACCGGTTTATCTTCATAACGAGGTGACCATGCGTTTGAAACGTAAATAAACTTTTTGCTTGCTGTATAATGTACTTCCTATCGTAGCATGAACTCATAAACGGTTCAATCGTTTAATTATTTAATGGGGCGGTTCTGCTAAAATACTTCTTCATCTTACAACTATAACTCATATCTAGGTAATTATGTCCCGGATTTTTTATTTCGGGGTGAACTCATCGCTTTGCAGGTTGTTGAAATTCTATAATACAATCCTGTATATGAAAAATGTTTATAGAAAAACAGCATTCCCGGTAGATCAAGCCAGGACTTACTTGGAACCGGGCCCAATTGTATTGGTTAGCAGTCAATATGGGCAGAAAAAAAATGTTATGACAATGGGATGGTATACCGTTATGGAATTTAATCCATCCTTGGTGGGATGCATGATTACCGCCGCCAATGATAGCTTCGAATTAATTCGTAAAAGCGGTTGCTGCGTTATCAATCTGCCCACCTACTCCATGATTGAAACAATTATTGGAATAGGAAACGATCATGGCTCTTCTGTTGATAAGTTTAAAAAATATCAATTAAAATATTCAGATGCTCATACGGTTGCTGCACCGGTATTAGACGACTGTTATGCCAACTTCGAATGTCGCCTGTACGATAAGAAATTGCTTAACACTTATAATTTCTTCATATTCGAAGTAACTTATGCTGCGGTCGCAAAATCCCCCAAATATCCTCAAACGGCACATTACCGGGGCAGTGGCTTATTTATGGTTAGCGGGGAAACGGCATCTTATAAAAAATTATTCAAGCGTAAAGATTTATAATTCCCATTTTCTCCTTTCGCGGGTACATTTTTGGTATCACGACGCTCCTTATTAAACTATTTTCCCTATTAATCAAGGAATTAACCCCTTTATTAATCTCCTTGTTAATGGGTCTCCCTTTTATTTGCAAGCAGATAATTTTATGCTACCATTGATTCCACTTATGATGAAAAGGCAAAAGTTTCATGACCGCGAAAGATCTTATTCAACAGACCTTAACGGGAAAAATGCTGCACAACCATAAAAAAATATTACTTCGAATAACATTTTTATGTGCTAGCGAACTTCTTTTCATTACATTTCGCCCGGAATTCCCGGCACAGTTAACAAATTGTGACCGGGAACATTACCGGGTTTCCAGTTCCAGATTTCTATTAACCAAATTATGTATCAGAACTTAATTAAACACAGCAAAGTTGTATGCCTAGGGTTATTATTCTTTACAAACTTCCATGCTGCAAAAGCCCAAAATCACCTAGGGAAAGGAAATTTACAATACGTAGATCCCCGGATCGGGAATGTTGGGCAGCTCCTGGTTCCAACGCGCCCTACCGTGCAACAACCCAACCAGGTGATCAGGATGTACCCATTAAGACAGGATTACCTTGATGACAGGATCAAGGCCTATCCCTTAACAATTGTTTCCCACCGGCTGGGAGAGGCTTTCAGTATCAAACCCGTTTCGGGGGAAGTGAGCGCCGCAAGCTGGAAAAAGGCACTACCCTATGATCATGACTTGGAAATTACACGGCCCTGGTATTACGAAGCCTGGCTTGTCGATGAAGAAATAACGGTAAGGTTTACCCCTGGCAAAAAAGCCGGAATTTTTGAATTCGAGTTTGATAAAACCGGGGACGCCTACCTATTATTCCAATTACTCAACGGGAAGAAAGGCTCTTATTCTTTCCAAAATGATTCAGTATTAACGGGTATGGAGATTTACCATGATGATATACCGATTTATCTCTACGGTGTCTTCAACCGGCAAGTGATAGCCGGGACATTGCAAAATAACCAGGTAAAAATGCTCAACCACGGGGAATCAGCCAACAAATTAGTTGTAAAACTAATGGCAGCGCAACCTCGGCAGCTCAGTTTTAAATATGCTATTTCCTTTATCAGCGCGGAACAGGCTAAGCAAAATTTCGAGGAAGAGCTGCATGGAAAGAACTTTAAAAATTTATATACAGAGGCTGAAAATGCTTGGGATAATGTGATTAACCAAATAGAGGTCAGCGGTGGAACAGTGGCGCAGAAACGTTCATTCTACACCGCGCTATACCGTTGTTATGAACGCATGGTTGACATTACCGAAGATGGTCGCTATTATAGCGGCTATGACAAAAAAGTTCATAATTCTGAAGGGAGACCTTTTTACGTTGATGATTGGACTTGGGATACTTACTTGGCGCATCATCCGTTAAGAACATTATTGCATCCGGGACAAGAAGAAGACATGCTACAATCATTTGTAAAAATGTACGAGCAAAGCGGCTGGATGCCTACCTTCCCGGTATTGTTTGGAGATCATGCATGCATGAATGGGTTTCATAGCACCGTAATGTTTTTGGATGGCTACCGCAAAGGATTAAGAAATTTTGACAGGGAGAAAGCATTCGAAGGTATGTTGAAAAATGCCGAAGAAGCAACCATGCTACCATGGCGCAATGGCCCCAAAACGGGATTAACAGATTTCTATCATCAAAATGGCTATTTCCCGGCATTACATCCGGGTGAAAAAGAAAGCAATCCATTGGTGCATCCCTTCGAAAAAAGGCAAGCCGTGGCGGTAACATTAGGTCATAGTTATGACGATTGGGCATTGGCTTCGTTCGCGCAGGAAATCGGCAGGCAGGATACCTATAAAAAATATATCCGCAGGGCCCAAAACTATAAAACCTTATGGAAAGCTGATCAACAACTTTTCATGCCTAAAGATGAAAAAGGTCAATGGATTAATATAGATCCTAAATTTGATGGCGGCATGGGGGGCAGGGATTATTACGATGAAAATAACGGTTGGACATACCTTTGGCAAGTGCAACAGGACATTCCGGGTCTCGTGGAATTACTAGGTGGTAAAAATGGATTTGAAGCTAAGCTGGACCAGCTGTTCAGGGAGGGTCTTGGCCGTTCTAAATATGAATTTTGGTCGAAATTCCCGGATGCAACCGGTTTAGTTGGACAATATTCCATGGGCAATGAGCCAAGCTTTCACATTCCTTACCTGTACAATTTCACGAATGCCCCATGGAAAACACAACAACATATCCGTTTCCTATTAGACACCTGGTTCAAGGATAATATTTTCGGAATCCCCGGAGATGAAGATGGCGGTGGAATGACAGCCTTCGTAGTATTTTCTTCCTTGGGATTCTATCCCATTAGTCCGGGCATGCCTATTTATACATTAGGCAGTCCATTATTTGAATCATCGACGATACGATTAGAAAATGGCAAACAATTCAAAGTGATTGCGCACCATGCATCGAAAGTTAACAAGTACATTCAATCCGCTAAATTGAACGGAAAAGAATTAAAAACTCCGTTCATCAATCATCAACAAGTGATGTCCGGGGCCGTACTTGAGTTGGAGATGGGCCCGAAACCCAACAAAGATTGGGGGATTACAAACTAAACATATTTTAACCAGGGAGAAAGAAAGGTTGCCTCAAAAGTAATCTGAAGGGCTTGAGAATTGCGTAAACGAAATTCCTCTCCATCAGGTGTACCCGAATAAAATCGGGCAAAAGTTACTTTTGAGGCAACCTCTTTTCTAAATTCTTTACCTAAAAAATATCATTATTGTCCGACTAAATTTTAACCGGGGAGCAATTCGATCCCTCGATAGTTCGATTCAATGTTTATCTGCCCTTTTCTTGTACTTTTTTGTTTACCCAAAAAAGCACGAAAAAAGGGCACAAATTGGCCATTACGGCCGCCAATTTGATCGCTCGATCCGGCCTTTCTACTACTGTATGCCCAACCTACCCTTCGCTATCAACAGTGCGAAGTTCCACGGTTCTCTGGCGGGGGGTGAATGTATCATCCTTCGCTAATATCCTTGACCAGGTAAGGAATTAAAGTACCTTTAAAGCATTTTTAGTCGGACAACAATGAAAAAATATCATTTTATCTAATAACCCTATTTCAAAAACATGGACAGCACAAAATCCATTCATTCCAATAATCAATACATCTAAATATCTAAATTTCTAAACAATCCAACAACCAGTATAATGAAATCCGTGTAATCCGTGCAATCCGTCCTACAATCCGTGAACCTCGTTGTAAAAGTCTTCATTCTTATCAACGCATGCTACGGCCTGCACTTTTGCTTTGGGGTTCAAAATTGTAAACGGCTTATCAGCAATATAATTCCTCATCCGGCTACCTATCACGGAAACTGTCAACAATTCGTTACCACGGATTAGCATAAAATCATTTGACTGCTGTACATTCGTCAATGCGCCGTTATCTCCTGAAAATGTTTCCACGTTAGTAAATGCCGTATGCCCTTGTCCCTCTATGATGATAGGATGGGTTTCTTCGACTGATTTACCGGCATTCGCGATAATCGAACCTTGGGCAATCTGCCAGTTCCTATTTTTCGTATTGGCGCCTTGTTTCAATATCCCAACTGCCACGCAATCCAAGTTAAAATTGGTTAACTGGCCATAGCTTTCATCGCCCAATTTAATGCCGCCATAAGTACCGAAAGTAAATACATCCATCATCTGCGCATTATCGGTATGGTTAATGGCATATGCAAAGCTCCCTTGATTTACAACATTATCAATTACCGCCTTAGAGAAATGCAACCCGATTTTTCTCATGATAGCCGGGTTTACATGGCAATGTAAGAACCGGGGAATGTCATAACAATAATCAATCCTGATAAACTCACCGCTCAAGGGATAAGCATAACAATGTTCAATTAAGATCAGCTCGCAAATAAACCGCCGGCTAGCATTGAAATCGAAAGTAATCCACTCCCCGTAAAACGTTAGGTTCGACAATGTTACTCCCTGCGTACTATGCGTTTTACTGACCTGTATGGTAGGCGGGTATTTAATGACCTTAGCCGGGTCTTTTAATTCCTGCTCAGCATACCAAAATTGAATACCCCTGATCTGCGTAGCAGATTCTACCGTGATAAATGCATGATCGGCATCAACTATTTTAAAAACACTCCCAACTGGCGCATTTTTTTCCGGGTGCTTCGTTCCGCGGGGAGTTGGACCATGTACACCGATTAGGGAAACATTTTGCTTCAAGACGATGCCGCTCTTTACGGTGTAAGGTTCTTCCGAAGGATCCACGAACAAAGCCGCGCCGGACTTTGCAGCCCAATCGATGGCAGCCTGTAAGTTCTTAGCATTTTCTGCTGCCGAATTTCCCGGTAACACGTTAAAATCCCTGATACTCCTGTAAGTACTGTCGTTACCCAAACCGAACAGCGGCAAACAGCAACAACATAACAACCAAAATAAATTCTTCATATTCCAATGTTTAGTTCAAAATCTTAAGATAGCAGTGAAGCGAAACCGGCCATTACCTTAACGGCCGGGTACTATTATATCCCGGTAGGCCATGGAACCATTTTGCAGCTTCCCCGGTTAACCACAGGTAATGATCGGTGGGTAAACCATCCTCGATACCTACGAACTTTTTATCTGCATTAAGAGGCACTTTACTATCATTCAAACATTTATAAATAGCGGTTCCTTCATCGATTTCATCAAACATCGCCACATACAATGATTGTGCGCCCGAAAGCTTGGCGCCCGCCACTTGCTTCCAAAGGAAATCGCCATTTAGCCTGGGAATAGAATGGTATTCATTTGGATTTGCTTGCAGGTTCCCCCAACTAAAGCCGGGGAACACCAACGGCACGTAACCTACCTTATTATCGCGGCACCATTGTATATCAGCGGCTAATGCAGCGCCGGCAACATCGAGGTAGTTATCGTTATTGTACCTACCAACCGCCCAAGGCATTACCAGGTCAACCTTCTTGATGAGCTCATGCAAACCAGGGTTATTCTCGGTATCATTATTGAAAGTTCTCCAATAATAAGGTACTCCCAATAATATGGACACTTTATTGTTGGGGCCCTTCAGCTTTTCAATCAAAGTATTTGCATCAGCAACGGTATACTTGCGGTTATCATTGAATCCCACGCCCCAAATCGCCAGCATTGGCCTACCGTTATGGCGCAAGTAGGTAGGATGTTGGTGGTTGTTGAACAAATCAAAATTCTCAATTAACTCGTTCCAATCTTGTTCCACGTAGGCAACATCTCCAGGGTTGCAGCCGCTCAGGTCATACATAATAGAAATAGCGCGGCCGTATTTTTCTGCCGCAGCCAAAGCATTTTCCAAGACCTTATTAAAATGATTTTTCCCTTTCGGGTTGCTGTTTTTAATTTCAACAACGAAACGCTGCATAAATACACCATCAATACCGTAATCTTTCATCCATTTAAAATGGAGATCTACCGATTCGGCATCATAAGGACTATACAAATAAGCGCCGGTTCCATCAGTAAATTTAAAAGGTGTTAGGTAAGTCTTGGTATATTCAGAAACATCCGGCCAAAAATCGATCGTAGAGCAACCTGGTAAAAATCCACCGCAGCTACCATTCTCATAATGGTACCAACCTCTTTGGGAGGCATCCCCTTCCGCGGCAAACCAGCCTTGGTAGCCGGCCATCACCAATTTATCATAAGCTGTATACAAGCAACCCGTTTCATCATAAACAATCTCGGTACTATCCACCAGCCCAGGTTCGGCGGAACCGTTATTATCTTCTTTGCTTTTCGAGCAACATGCACAAAATACTAGCAAGACAAATACATATACTTTCAAAAATTTCATGGCAATAAAATTATACCCGGGAGGCCAGCGCCCCCCGGTAAATGAAATAATAAACGGTCAATGACTAGAGGTCTATTTGCTGCGCCTGGTAGTAGTTAAACTTGGCTTCACCGATATCTATCAATGCTCCAACGCGGAAATAATAGCTTTTCCCTGCCGGGATTTCCGAGCGCCTATCATAAGTATTCATTTCTATAGAATACAAATGATCGGGATCGCTTACGGCATTCAATTCAACTTCCTGGGCTGCCAAGCGCATCGGTTCACCAACGCGGGAATCAGTATGAACGTATAAACCGATTTTCTTCACATTGTTGATTACGTTTTGCTCCAATTTAAAAGTGGCCAACACGGTATTCTCGGAATTCCGGGTAATATTTACATCTTTTATACGGATGTAGGGAGTCACTTCAAAATCTAGGGTCGTTTGCCCCTTAATTGCAATATCCTGCGATTTTAGCGCGATAAAGTTGCCCCTTACCGGGGTGATGGTATAAGTATTGGCAAACAGCATGGTGTTAGCATACGTACCATCATTCTTTACCACGAGGTATTGAGGCTGCACATTTTCATAACCGTGTTCCAATATTTCGATAGTGGTACCCCTGATAATATCTTGTTGAACCAACTCCCCGGTTTGCACATCAATGAACCTGCCGGAAAGTCCGGCAGTAGGGCCATCGTAATTATCCTTTTCGCAAGCCGCGAAAGCCAGCGCGAGGAAACATATCAATATTTTGATCGATTTCATGATTAAATTTTTTATATCCAAACAATTCTAGTATTCCGGGTTCTGAATGGCGCCATTTGAAGCAACACCCGGAATAGGCCTGTAATATGCTTTCGTTTGAAAGGTTTTAGGATTCGTGTTCTGTACATTTACCCTTAAGAAGATGTATTTTTCTTCCGGGAGAGCCCTAAGATCCCTGATAGGCATCAAGGCATGCATCATGCGGTTATTGAATTGGGTATGGTATTCCCGGCGCCTGATCAAATCCCAGAACCTCTTGTTCTCGAATGACAATTCAACCCTCCTTTCCCTTTGTACGTTCTCAACTGTTAACGGGATGTCTACGGTATGTGCGGCCCTTCTGCGTGTGGCGTTCATATAAGTTGCAGCCAAGGAAGCATCCCCCAAACCGCTTTCAACAACAGCTTCTGCATAATTCAGTAAGATCTCGGCATAACGGAATTCTACAAAATCGGTAGTGCTATTATTCCACCCGGCTTGAATCGGTTGGTTTTGATTCATAAATTTCTTAAATGAAAAACCGCTACGGGTATTATTTCCCCCGTAAGTATCGAAGCCTGAATATTGACTTGGTCCCGCGGCGCCATAACTATAATATGTTTGTCCATCTACAGTAACCTGGTCCGTGGTACGAATTACCACTTGCCCGCCCGGTTTGATATAACCGGCCTGGATAATAATCGGTATACCTTTCCATTCAGTACCCGGTAAGATGGCTGTGCCCCATAGCCTGGCATCTTTGCCATCGAAGATATCGTAAGGGTGGTTATACGCTAAATAATCTCTTGATGGAGTATACCCGTTGTAATCGGTAATATTACCATCAACGGTAGTTATGATCGGGGCATCGTGCCCGGGGTTATTATAATTTTCATAAATATCCACAAAATCCAATGAAGGGTTCATCCTGCCCGGATGCGGCCATCCGTTTGCAACCTGCGCTGGTTGATACCATATATCATAGTTGTGACCCAAGAAATTCCCTTGCAAGGTATAACCCTTTATCATGATAGCTTCGTCATCCGCGATGATATTCGGATCTTGAAACATTTGCCTGTAATTCTCGGCAGCTTCTGCGGGGCTGGAAGGATTGGGTTTGTAAAGATTAAATTTACCGGAATTTATAACCGCGATCGAAGCTTCGATACACTGCTGGTAATAAGCGTTCGCATCGCCGGCATTAAGACCAACTAAACCTTGGCTAACAGCGACACCCGACATGGGCGCGCGGCTACCGAATTTAGCTAAGGATGCCGCGTGTAAAGCAGCTCTTGATTTTAATGCGTAGGCAGTCCATTTATTAGCCCTCCTACCCTTTTCTTCACCCAGGTTGCTGATGGCTTCATCACATAATTGCAAAATATAATCCCAGGTTTCTTTCTCGGTGCTCCTGGGCACTTTTAAATCGTCCGGGTTAGAAGAATATTGCTGTGATTCCTTGATCAATGGTACACCACCGTAGCGCTTGGCTAAACCGAAGTAAGCGAAAGCTTTTAGGAAAGCGCTTTCCCCTTGTAACCGGGCGCGGTCTTGCGAAGTAATATCCAGGTCAGGTATTACATCGGATAATAAATTCACATCCCGGATTAATTTATAACCGGGTTCCCACCAACCGAAATCTCCATCTCCAAAAAAATCACCGAAATCGGAATGCACTGCTTCATCGGTAACCATCGCGGCAGCAAACCCGCCGTTGTTGGGATCTTGACCGTTAGTATTGAAGCCGTTTCGAAAGTAAGCAAAGTCTTCTATCGGCAATTGATAGTATAGGTTTGCCATATACTGCTCCACACCCTTGGGATCGCTAAATAAATCTTCCGCTTTAATTTTGTCGGTCGGATCAATATCCAAGATATTGCTACAACTACTAGTAATAAGCAAACTCAAGGAAAAGCCAACTATATATTTATAAAATCTCATGACCAGTTTTTTAGAAATTGACGTTAATACCGAAATTGAAATTCTTAGTCAAGGGGTAATTAAACCCTGCATTGAAGAGCCCCTCCAACCTTTCAGGGTCAAACGGTTTCACGAACTCATCTGCAAAAGTTACGAGGTTAAACCCGTTGGCATAAAATCTCATCTTCTGAATACCGATGGTTCTCAAGGCTTTCGCATTTAGTGTATAGCCTAATTCCACGCTCTTCAACCTGAGGTAAGAAGCATCTTTTCTCCATACGGAACTTTCATGGTACATGGCGCCCACATCTGCATTAAAACGTGTTGCAGGCCATTTACCCGGTATCCATTCGCTATTGGGATCATAAGGATCTGCCTTGTGCCACCTATCGTAGAAATAGGCAGGTGTATTGCCCCTGAAAGCCAGCATTTCAGCGTAAACTTCGCTGAAGCGTACGGTATACATTGCAGAACCTTGGAATAAAATATTTAAATCAAATCCTTTATATGCCGCTCCCATGGTAAGACCATAGTTGATCTTCGGGTTCTTGCCGCTCGGATTTTGATTGTCGTTGGTACCCACTGCCCCCGTGAATAAAGGCAGCATATCATAACCGTTGATGATACCGTCATTATTGATATCCTCGTATTTAAAATCACCGGGGAGTTCCCTGGTATTAGCCAGGTCGCCGCCCTGGATCGGGTAATTAGCGATCTCGTCCATATCTTGGAACTGCCCTGCATAGGTATAGCCCCAAACAATATCATTATAACGGTAAGTATCCCCGTTTCTCCATTTATCATAACTATGCACATAAGGAGCACGTTCGCGGTACAGGTTCTGGGCACGGTAGAAATTGAAATTACCGGAGATATTATAAGAGAACTCACCGATCCTGTTGAAATGGGATACCGTGAACTCGATACCTTTTACCCGGTCACTATTCAGGTTTTCATCGGGCAACCCAGTACCGAAAGTATTCGGTAAAGAAGTGTTTCTTTTTCCGGGTAAGCCGCTTCGATCGCGGCGGTAAACATCTGCTTCGATGTTGAGTTTATTGCCCCATAGGCTTAGATCCAACCCTATATCTAATGTTTTGGCCGTGACCCAAGTCAAGTTTGGATTCGTGATACCAGGAGCTGCGATGCCGTTAACCAACGACCCGTTGTTAAACTCGTACGTTCCGCCGCCCCCGATCTGGAAGCCCTGTATCCATTGGAATGGCGGGATACCACCATCTTCACCTACTTCACCGTAAGAAGCGCGCAATTTCAAATTGGTTATTGCCGGGATATTATTTTTAATGAAGGGTTCTTCCGATATCCGCCAACCTCCTGAAATAACCGGGAAGAATCCCCACCTACTTTCCGGCGGGAAGGCGTAATGCCCCATGTAACGGAAAGCAACTTCTACCAAGTACTTGGAACGGAAATCATAATTTAACCGGCCGATTAACGATTGGTAAGCGCTCCTATGCTCTATACCGGAATTTCTCATCACGGCTTCAGAAGCGCTGTTGATTTGATCATTCGTATAGAAAGTATATAAACGTGAAAGGTTGGCATCCCTAGCCCAATATTGCTGTTGCTCGTAAACGGCAGATGCCGCGATATTATGATCAGCAGCAATAACGGTTTTGTAATTGGCCTGCGCTTGCAAAGTCAAACGATTATTATTACCGAAGCCGTTACCAATGAAGGCCGATCCATCCCTTTGACGGGACAGTACGTAGTCGCCATCAACGTAATTATACAGGTTGTATGGCTTAGAGACGTCCTTACCCTGGTAACTATTCATATCAAAAGCGGCCATACCACGTAGCGACAATCCTTCAACAAAGGGAAAGGTATAAGTCAATGCAACGGAGGACTGGACATTCCTATTTACAATTTCACTATAACCCGTAATGTTTTTATCCGAAAGAATGACCGGGTTCTGGTTTGAAGGCGTAATTACCGCGGGATATTCAGGATTGTTATTAGCGTAAGGAGATTCGGTAGGCAATGAAACACGGGTACCTTTAAAAATATTGAAGAAATTTTCACCCGGGGATTTCTTGATATCGTAGCGCCCGCCGATTAAAACCTCGGCCTTAAGGTTTTTATGTAATTGGGTCGTGATATTGGAACGAAGGTTAAAACGCTTGTATCCCATATCGTTTGTTTTCAATAAGCCATCTTCCTTAAAATACCCGAAGCTGAGAAAGTATTGAGTTTTATCATTCCCGCCAGTGGCAGATATGTTATGATTTGTTTGCATGGCAAAATCTTTCATCGTCAAATCATACCAATCGGTGGAAGGATATTCCCCATCAATATATTTCTGCAACTCTTCCCTGGTAACGAAAGGCGCACCGGTACCGTAGATAGCGGCCTCGTTTCTCATCTGCATCCATTCGGAAGCATTTGCCATGCGCGGCACATCCGTAGGTTTCATAATGCCCACCGTACCGGAATAATTAAAGCTCGTTTTACCTTGCGAACCTTTCTTAGTAGTTACGATCACGACACCATTACTTGCATTGAAACCGTAAATAGCAGCAGAAGCATCTTTCAGGAAAGAAATACTTTCAATATCATCGGGATTTAACCGCTGAAATTCGGAGGCGCCATCACGCACTATACCATCAATTACGAACAAGGGCGTACCGAAACCACGTATATTGATCATATTTTCGAAATTCCCGGGCTCACCACCCAGTTGGCGAACCTGTAATCCTGCCACCTTACCCTGGATTTTTTGCGCCAAACTTACGTTGGTGGAAGTCTGGATTTGATCCGCGGTAATATTACTAACGGCGCCGGTTAAAGTTTCCTTTTTTTGCGTACCGTAACCTACAACCACAACTTCTCCCAATTGGTCTTCGGAAGGAGACATCCTTACATTGATCACCGACTTATCCCCGATTTTCATTATAACGTCTTTCATCCCGATAAAGGAGAATACGAGTTCATCCACATCGGCGCCGATGTTTATTTCATATTTGCCATCAGCATTCGTGATAACGCCTTTCTTTTCAGCGCCACCAATAGAAACAGTTACACCCGGGATAGGGGTACCGTCCTTTGCATCAGAAACGCTACCCGAAATAGTGCGTTGTTGCGCCCAAGCTAAAGTAGGCGCTATGCAGAGTAGCAATAAAAGGTGATAGAGTTTTTTCATCAGTTTAAATATTTAAGAATGGAGCCGCCAGTTACCACGGCATATTGTTGTAGAACTTATCAAATAATTAATCATACGTGGTAACTCTCGTGGAACCTAGATAGTTTTCCGTAATAAGGAATATTGTTTCGTGATTCTAATACTGGAACATTTCAGCGTTTCCCCAAGCATCTTCAAGGGGGCACGTAAATAGGCAATATGATCATTCGCGGAATTGATTTTGGTTAATAAATATTTTTATAAAGTACATTGTGGTAATCAGGGCGTCGCCTTTTACCTTGCAAGACAAGAAGGCAGCAGACCCATTTTCATAACATAGATAGTCGCACCAGTTTTTTGTTTATAAACTGGATGCAATAAAAGGCAGATGACCTAATAAATGGGTTAATGAACTAATTAATCTGCTGATTAATTTGAACAATGTCTTTATTAATCATTATAAATCAGTACTTATCAATACATTAACAAAAAAGCATCCCTGGCGCTGAATCTAATAATCTTATCAAATTAATGCCCATCCACCGGGTAATTTGCCGGGATGAAAAGACGGTTTATATTTAAATTCCTCCTTTTGATTTTTTTTTATAATATTGTACATACCGGTTATCGTGAAGCCTGGTAATGAAGGGATAAGTAAAATAATTCAGTTGGGCCGATCTATTTTCCTAAACTGGCATCATGGAACTCGGAAGGGTGATTTGAATACTAATCGATAAAATATTCATGTACATAAGTAAGATTTCCAAGGGCTCCACGTTGACGGCAATAACCGGGTAAGCATCCAGTTTATCAAGAAGCGTTCGATGGTAGTACCCCTATGTGACTACAGTATTGAATATTTCGATAAATACGGGCGAACATACAAACCATAATATATTCCGACTAGATAGGTTGTCAATGCGTAGAATATTTTTGTGCCTACTCCTATGCTCCACTGTTATCATCCGGGGCTATAGCCAATCACATGGTTTAAGATTTTCCAGCCACGAAGTAATGCCGGAAAAACGGACTTCCTTACATCTAACCAGTGAAACTCCCCTGCCGGTTAATAATAGCGCTTCCATCACCTTCGACTTCTCATTTATACCGAACCTGGATACTTACTTTGGCTATATTGTGCGGGTTATCAGTCCTACTTTACAGAATATCGATTTAGTGTACAATCAACGTTTACAAGATTTCAATATTATCTTGGGCGATAGTTGCATTGGAAAATTTAAAATCGATTCCGCCAACTTATATAATCATTGGAACCAAGCAGAAATATTCCTAGATGCCCGGAACAAATCGGTACAATTCATGCTTAACGGGCAAGAAATTGCCAGGGGGCGACTGAATATTCATAGTGGCGATCCGTACCAAGTATATTTCGGAACTATAAACTACGAAAGATTTCAAGCCGTGGATGTGCCACCCATGAACATTAAGGATATCGTTACCCGGGAAGATGGTAAGATTATACGCCAATTTCCGCTTGATGAACAGGACGGGGAACAAGCCCATGACAGCCAATCGAAATATTTCGCGAAGGTAAAAAACCCTACATGGCTCAAACCTAAACACCAGGCCTGGCACAATGAACTGGACTTTTCTGCTGCCGGGGCCGTGAGCGTGGCTTATAATCCCGACCAGGATATTATATATTTCGTTTCAAGGGATACGCTATATCAATTCCATGTAAAAGATCTTTCCTTTCACAATACGCCTTTAAATAAGAGTCACGGCTTCCTCGTTCCGGGAAATCAATCTGTTTATGATAAAAATCGTCAAAGGCTGGTAAATTTCTATGCCGATGAAAAAAGGGTCAGCATATACGATACCGCGGCCAAAACTTGGAATCAAAATTTCACTACCGACACGCTCACCGTATTTTGGCAGGCAAATAAATTTATATCGCCGGTAGATTCTTCATTATATATCATCGGTGGTTATGGGCAGCTACGCTATAAAAACTGGATTCAACGTTACCACTTCCCTAGCCGGGCATGGGAAATGATTGAAAATGACCAGGATGATATATTTCCACCCCGTTACCTGGCGGCCCTGGGACTAAATGAGGGGCAGGATACGGCATATATACTCGGTGGATATGGAAGCAAAACGGGTGATCAAAGCATTAATCCCAGGTTTTACTATGACTTGGTGGCTTTCAGTATCCGGGATCATAAATTTCATTTCAAACACCATCTTACCAATTCCGGCCAACATTTTTGTTTTGCTAACAGCTTAACTATTATACCGGGTACAAGGGAATATTATGCTTTAATTTACCCTACCGACCGTTTTAAATCTTCGCTTCAATTGATCGAAGGTTCACTCGACAAGCCTGGATACACCTTGTTGGGAGATAGCATTCCCTACAATTTTTATGATATTGAATCTTTTGCCGATTTATTTTATAGTACGGGTAGCCAAAAATTATTGGCCGTCACTATCTACACGGGGAAAGATAACCAATCGCGTATATCTGTACATTCTATTTTCACCCCGCCCAATCCTCCGCCGGCATTGGAACCCGAAGGTACCTCCCTCCCTCCTTACTGGCCGTTCGCCCTTGTAGCTATTACCAGCATCGGGCTATGGGCATATTGGTTAAATAAAAAAAATAAACGCGGTAAAGGGCTTGATAGCAAAAAGTTTGATGAACCACCGGTAATGACCCGGCAACAAAATGCACAACGGGATATCCCGAAAGTTGAAACGGAAACGGTTGCCTCCTCTTTGGAAGAAGTTGTCCATATCCCGGTGCTGCAACAGGAAAGGGCAGCCTGTTACTTATTTGGTCCATTCGAAGTTTATGATAAGGAAGGGAACAATATCGTACAAATGTTTACACCCTTATTGAAAGAATTGTTTCTTTTATTATTGATATATAGTATCAAGGATGGCAAAGGGATATCTGCCGATAAACTATTGGAAATGCTCTGGCCAGGCAAATCAATTAAAGACGCGAAGAATAATTATTCCGTAAATATCGTGAAGCTGAAAAGTATCCTGGAAAAAATAGGGGAATTTCAGTTAAGCAGGGAATCCGATAAATTAAAACTGGAATGCGTGGATGCGGATGTTTATATCGATTTCCAAGAATTTACGCAACTCATACATAGCCAAGCCAATATTGATAAAAACTTTGTCAGGCTCATGGCCAAGCTGTGCGACAAAGGAGCTTTCCTTTCTAATGTACACTACACTTGGCTGGATGACCTCAAAGGAGCCATTTCAGGGCAAGTTATCGACACCTTGTTAAATTATCTCGATCATGCAAACCTTAATATAGATACTGAATTCATGCTAAGACTCACGAACTATGTATTCTATTTTGATAGTTTGAATGAAGAAGCATTAGTACACAAAAGTCGCTGTTTAATGATTCTTGGCCGCCATGGCTTAGCTAAAGATGCTTATGCCAAATTTGCCAAGGAATACCAGGAAACATACGGCCAAGCATTTGACCGTAGTTTCCCGGAAGTAATGGGCCCAACAACGCATACCTGATGATTGAACGGCAGTGTCGGGTTAGATTTTGAATGAATACCCTACAACCGGCTTAGCTAGTTGCAGTAAATGTTTCACTAAGCATTAGGCTTCCGAAATTTCTTTTAACCTGGCTAAAGCTTTGGGGAATTTTTCGCTTAAGAAACTTGAAAAGTCATCGTTCACATCCACTTCGACCTGCAAATCCGTTTGGTGATCTACTTCTTTTAATGCATAGTTTTCCTTGGCGCCGGCCCAGGCTTTTATTTCGGGGCTTTCCGTATCTTCTACGCCCTTGCTTACCAGCCCCAAGTGCTCTATCGACATCCATTGATCGGGTATCATATCCGCGACGCGGGAAACCATTCCATTATTGTCTCCATCGAGGAACAAAATCTTGCTACCTTTTTGCCAATCAGTTTCTGCCCTGCTGCTTTCACTGAAAGCTTTCGTCCAGTCTTCATAAGATCCGGGGGTCCACAATTTAGCCCAAACTGTCGCCGGCTTTGCATTGATGCGAACATTGAATTGTAGTTTTTCCATAACGAACATGTTTTGGATTGATAGATAGAATTTACGGTACAAATTTCGGATGATTATGGAATTAATGAGAGGGGGAAAAGCGACAAATTAAGGTCAAGTATTACCCGGGTTACACGGTTAGATCAAACTATCGTTTGGTTAAATTGTTATAATTGAATGCTGTACAATTCTAATGCCAGGAAGGTGGCCGTAGTGGGATATAATAGGATTCCTTTTGCCAGGTACAATACTGCCTATGCTGAAGCCAGCAATGCCGACATGCTTTCGGCAGCGTTGAACGGCTTAATCCAGAAATATAATTTAAAAGGCCAAATCTTAGGGGAAGTGGCCGGGGGCGCCGTCATTAAACATAGTTCCGATAGCAATTTGATCCGTGACTGTGTAATGAAATCAACGCTGGATCCCCGAACACCGGGTTGCGATTTGCAGCAGGCATGTGATACTGGTGCTGAAAGTGCCATTTATATTGCTAATAAGATCGCCCTGGGGCAAATCGATGCCGGAATCGCTTGCGGGGTAGATTCCGTTAGCGATATTCCCCTGGAGGTTAGCTACCCTTTACGCAAAATTTTATTGAGAGCCAGGAGAAGCCAATCCACCTGGGAACGTATCAAACTTTTTCTTTCTGCCAACCCGAAATATTTACAACCTATTGCGCCCGCTAATGAAGAACCTTTAACCGGTCTTTCCATGGGCGGTCATACCGAATTTACGGCGAAGTATTACCAGGTGTCCCGGCAAGATCAAGATGCCTTTGCCCTGGCAAGCCATCAAAAATTAGCCAGTGCTTATGATGAGGGTTTTATGGATGATATGCTTGTGCCTTTCCTTGGCTTAAACCGGGATAATAATCTACGGCGCGATACTAACTCGGAAAAATTAGCAAGGTTGAAACCCGCATTCGATAAGCAAGGCGGCACATTAACCGCGGGAAACTCTACTCCCTTAACAGATGGCGCCGCTACTATATTGCTGGCATCAGAAGAATGGGCCGCATCCCGGCAACTCCCGGTACTGGCTTATATACGTTGCGCTGAGCTGGCGGCGATCGAATATGTAAAAAATAAGCAACAATTATTACTAGCTCCCCTGTATGCAGCTAACAGGATGCTGGATAAAACGAATCTCCGCTTACAGGATTTCGATTTTTATGAAATTCACGAAGCATTTGCCGCTCAAGTATTGGCAACACTTAAAATTTGGAATTCGGAAGATCTTAGCCAAGAATTAGGATTGCATGCGCTGGGCGCCATAGATCCTGCTAAACTGAATGTCAAGGGAAGCAGCTTGGCTGCCGGTCATCCTTTTGCGGCTACCGGGGCCCGCATTATTGCAGTGATGGCAAAGTTATTGCACCGGGAAGGAAGAGGTCGCGGATTTATATCAATTTGCGCGGCCAGGGGACAAGGCATTACGATGATCTTGGAAAAATAACTTCTCAAATCGTTGATTTAATCCTGGAAACTTTAACTTACAAGCCCTAGTGATCATCGATCTATCTAAACTTTGCATATGAAAGCTGTTGTCATTTCACAACCCGGAGGCCCGAACGTACTTAAATACCAACCTTATCCAACCCCTGTATTAGCGGCGGATGAAGTATTGATAGATGTAAAAGCTGCCGGGGTAAACAGGCCCGATATATTCCAAAGAAAAGGTAATTACCCGCCACCACCCGGCGTTCCGGAAGATATACCGGGACTGGAAGTTGCCGGTATCATTACCAAATGCGGCCCCCGTGCCGACCAATGGAAAGTGGGCGATCATGTCTGCGCCCTGGTTGCGGGCGGTGGCTATGCTCAATATGTTAACGTGCGTCAAGGACAATGTTTACCGGTTCCCCCCGGTTGGAATTTCATGGAAGCGGCAAGTTTACCGGAAACTGTATTCACGGTCTGGTCCAATGTTTTCCAGCGCGGGCAACTAAAAATGGGAGAAGACTTCCTTGTACATGGCGGTAGTAGCGGCATAGGAATTACCGCGATACAATTAGCCAAGGCCATCGGTGCAAAAGTTTATACCACGGTCGGCAGCGAAGAAAAAGGACAGGTATGTTTGAAGCTCGGCGCCGATTCCTTCATTAATTATAAAGAACAAGATTTCGAACAAGCGTTACAATCAACCGGCTTCGACGTTATCCTGGACATGGTTGGCGGAAGTTATTTTCAAAAGAACCTGAACCTTTTACATAATGATGGCCGCTTGGTTTATATCAATGCAATGGCTGGAAGCGAGGTAAGTTTAGATATCAAGTTGATGATGCGTAAAAGGCTTACAATTACCGGAAGTACCCTGAGGGCCAGGTCTTACGAATTTAAAAAGGCCTTGGCAAAAGATATACTAGATAATGTATGGCCAATTATTGCATCCGGTAAATTTAGACCTGTCATTTATAAAACCTTCCCATTGGAAGAAGCAGCGGCAGCGCATCAATTAATGGAAAGCAGTCACCATATTGGCAAAATAGTATTACTAAATGAATAAGAAATCAGGACAAGGGAATAATTACCCGGTAAATGGGGGTACTATTCCTATTTTTTGGAACAACAATTGTATTAGTTCATCATTATTCAGTAATTTATAATCTATATAATAAATTATCTCTATATATTGCGATGATTTTTAAATCATCAATCACCTGGCAAGGTTCGTATATGCATGATGTTAGCTTGTAGCATGGCCTACATCAATACAACAAAAACGCCCTTTCAATTGTAAGATTGTTGTGTAGTGGGCAACTAGGATTCAATAGCTTAAATCATTCCACAAAATTGGTCAATGGAGAATAACGGACAGCCAAGTAAACCATTTCTAACGAAGGGGCTCGACAATTTTTTTTCGGGCATCTTTGATATATGGCGATTTATCTGGCGATTTTTTACGGAAGTATTGCGCCCGCCATTAGAGGTTAAAGAATTTATCCGCCAATGTTATATGGTGGGGTATAAATCGTTGGGATTAATTACCCTAACGGGGTTTATTACCGGTATGGTATTCACCAAGCAATCCCGGCCTTCCCTGGCGGAGTTCGGCGCTACCTCCTGGCTTCCTTCATTGATCGCCATCGCGGTAATCAGGGCCTTGGCTCCCCTTGTTACGGCTTTAATATGCGCCGGTAAAGTGGGATCAAGTATAGGGGCGGAATTAGCGTCGATGAAAGTTACCGAGCAGATCGATGCGATGGAAGTATCCGCGATTAACCCTTTCAAATACCTGGTAGTAACCAGGATATTGGCCTGTACGGTTTGTTTACCTATATTAATGTGCTATTCCGGACTCATCGGCATGATGGGTTCTTATTTAGATATACACCTCAACGAACAAACCACCTTTGCAGCTTTTTTACAGAATGCATTCGATAAGATTTCATTCCTCGACCTTTGGGCATCTTTAACAAAATCTATCATCTACGGGTTCACGATCGGTACGGTAGGTTGTTATTTAGGTTTCCATGCCTCGCAGGGGACGCAAGGTGTTGGTAAAGCTGCCAATGTTTCCGTTGTTGTGTCAATGTTCCTGATCTTTATAGAAGAAATTATTATTGTGCAACTAGTAAACATGATCCGCTAAAGTATGAAACCATTCACACCTGAAATAGATTGGAACGAAACGGTGATATCCATCAGGGGTCTTTACAAGTCCTTCGGGGAAAACCATGTCTTGCGCGGGGTCGATTTAGATTTGCACAAAGGAGAAAATATCGTGGTACTTGGCAGATCAGGTACCGGGAAGTCTGTATTGATCAAGATTATCGCGGGATTATTAAAACCAGATGCAGGAACGGTAAATGTTTTAGGCGAAGAAGTTCCAACGCTGAATAGCCGCGAGTTAAGGGATTTACGTTTAAAAGTAGGCTTCTGTTTCCAGCATGGAGCCCTCTATGACAGCATGACTGTTGGCGAGAACCTCGCCTTCCCCCTCATCCGCAACCAGCCGAGTATCAGGAAAGATCAGCGTGATAAAATGATCGACATCGTTCTTGATGCCGTGGGCTTATCACAAACGATCGACCAGATGCCATCGGAACTATCTGGTGGACAAAGGAAACGGATCGGCATTGCGAGGACTTTAATTTTAAGGCCCAGCATCATGTTGTATGATGAACCCACGGCGGGTTTAGACCCGATAACCTGCACGGAAATCAATGACCTGATCAACGAAGTACAAAAAAGGTTCAAGACCAGCTCGATCATAATTACACATGATCTTACCTGTGCCAAGGTTACAGGCGATAATATAGCGGTATTGAAAGAAGGGCAATTTATACAAAAAGGGAGCTTCGACGATGTATTCCGCTCGAATGATGACCTAATTAAAGAATTTTATGATTATAACTTTATCCAGTAAGCCATGAAAGCATCCAGAAATAGAAAAGCAGTCGTAGTCGGTATCTTTATCTTCACCGGTATATTGATCTTCGCAGTAGCCGTTTTGGTGCTGGGTGGCCAACAGAAAACATTTATCAGTTCCGTAAGTGTTAAAGCCGATTTTGACGATGTTGGCGGTTTATCCAAAGGTGATAATATCTGGTACTCCGGTGTAAAAGTTGGTACCGTGAAAAAAATCGCCTTTAGTTCCAATGGGAAGATCACCGTGTCGATGGACATTGAAAAAAGCTCGAAGGATTATATCCATAACGATGTTATAGCCAAGATCAGCACGGACGGCTTGGTAGGTAATAAGATCATCGCACTGGCCGGCGGTACGCGAACATCCCCCGTAATAAAGGAGGGCGATATGATCCGGGTTGCAACCAATACGAGTAGCGATGAATTGATGAACACATTACAAGTCAACAACAAGAACCTCGTGGAAATTACCGGTAATCTAAAAACCATCACGAAAAACTTGGCAGATGGCAAAGGTTCCATCGGGAAAATTTTGCAAGACGAAAGCTTGTATGATAACCTTAATTTTGCTGTCAATAGCTTAAAGATGACCTCTGAGCAAACAAGGGCTATCGCGAATAACCTGGCTGATTATACGCGCAAATTAAATCAACCCGGGGTGCTTGCAAACAAACTCGTAACCGATACAACTGTTTTCTCTAACCTGCAAAGCATGTCGAACAAGCTGCAACTTGCCAGCGATGCCGCCAATGAAACGGTGAACAACCTCAATGAAATGAGCCGCAGCTTGAACACGAAGTTACAAAGCAGCCAATCTGCCGCCGGTGTGTTGCTCAATGATAGCGTTACCGCTAAAAATTTACAAAGCACGATATCAAACCTGGAAAGCACCACGGAAAAACTGGATGTTAATATGACCGCTTTACGGAGCAATTTCTTATTCAGAAGATATTTCAAGAAACTGGACAAACAGAAAAAGAAAGAGGAAAAACAGCGGGAAAAAGACAGCTTAAGAGCGCTAAAAAACTGATAAATACAACTAGTGAAGACATAAAAAATGCCCATGCACTGATTTAGCGTATGGGCATTTTTAACTAACTATAAAAATCCTTATTTGGAATCCTTCGTTATTTCATCGAGATAAAAATGAAAACTATCGCCCCTTAAACCGACTCTCATAGCTTCCAAGGCAATAACCTCGTTGGGTGCCACGTTGCCGAGGTTGGCATTACATCCCATCAAGGATAAAAAATAAAGTTGTTGACTTTTTAACGGCGCCTCCCAAATGATCTTTTCACCGGGGATCTTGGTCAAGATTTCCTGAACCAAGCCTTCCCTAACCTCGCCCGAATCGCGGTACAGGCCAACAGTTCCCGATTCGCGGGCTTCTGCAATTACATAGGTAGCGCCTGCTTCCATCTCCGCCTTCATCAGTTCAATCCACCTATAAGGTGGCGTGATATGCTCCCTATCTTTATCTTTCGAGCCTACCTCGCTCAAGACAGTTCCCAATTTAGCCAACTTTTCTATATAACCACATTTTTCAGCATGCGGAATATTTATCGAACCATCCGACACTTCTACACAGCTAATTCCGTACTCCTTGATAATATCCAGGTAATCATCAAATTGATTCCTAACCAGAAAAGCTTCAAAAAGTAAACCACCGAAATAAACGGGTATATCATAAGACTGAATCAGTTTAATCTTTTCACCCAAGTTAGGAGTCACGTATGCCGTACCGAAAGCCAGCTTGATGAAATCTACGTAGGGAGCAGCCACCGATAGGAAATTCTTCGTATCCTGGATACTTAAACCCTTATCCGTAACCATGTTCAAACCAAAGCTGCGCGGCTTTTGCGTGCGGCCGGGCATTTTATCCAGGTTATAATTCATAAACCACTAATTTGATTCCGGGACAAAGTTATTAAATTGAAGCGGATAGCATGCTTAAAAATATTTAATTTCCATTGTTGTCCGACTAAAATTGCATTAAATTTACTTGGATTCCTTACCTGGTCAAAGACATGAGCGAAGGATGATAAATTCAAAATCTGCCCCACCACCAAGAGAAAGGTGGAACTTCGCACCCTTGATATCGAACGGCAGTTTAGCTATACAGTAGTACAAAAGCTGGATCGAGCGATCAAATTGGTGGCCGTGATGCCCGATCTGTGCCCTTTTTTGGGCAAGCAAAAAAGTACAAGAAATGAACAGGTGGACTTGAGTCGAACTTTTGAGGCGATGATAATTTTTTCGTTGAAAATTTAGTCGGACAATAATGTTTAATTTCAATGAATAGCATAAACAATTTCTGCTAAAAATTATTATAAATACATGACGCATAATGAATCATGCCCGGAAAATTTGGACACGGCGGCCAAGATACTTTGGCAGGGAACGGAAGTAGGTAGCCTTTCAAAACTTAAATGTGATGAAGTATATTTCGATGGTGATTTCCACCCGAATGATGCGGCTGGCCAGGTTGGCTTCCTGGACCTGATATCGGGAATTAGTTCCGAACAGATCATGAAACAATTAAGTGGAGGCGTGCATGTCGACATCATCTTCCCCGACCCTAAAGACTCCCGGAGAAACCTTAGGGTAATCGCCTACCTCGATGGCAACTTGTTAATGCGTTTACAGCAATAATTACAACGAATTATTTTTTCAGCTTCAGCCCGAACTCCAATAAATTATTTTTAAAGGGATACTTCTACTTTACTATTAGTTCCCACGGCTTTGTAGATCGCGTCGATAATTTTAAGGTCCTTGAGCCCCTCGTTACCATCAACAGCTACTATTGGATTTTTATTTTCCAGGATGATCCCTGCCATTTCATCCATCTGGATAGTTTGATGGGCTATATGAGGAAACGAGAGTTCGCCTTTGTGGGTATGTCCTTTAATAGGACCATAGCCCGTTGCCGGTTGCAAGAAAGCAAAACCTTTATCTCCTACCATATAAAACCGGTCAAGGTAATTCATATTATAAGTTGACAAACAGGATGCAACGGCGCCGCTAGGAAATCCCATTTCGAATTGAATAGTTTCATCAACCCCTGCTTTGAATTTAACGGGATCCGTTTTCGTTTCATGGGCCGCGACCCAAATGGGATCTTCCCCTAACATATACCGCGCACCGTTAATCGAATAAATACCGATATCCATCAGCGATCCCCCTCCTGCCAGTTCCTTATTAAGCCGCCACTGGTTTGGATCGCCAATCCTGAAGCCGGATAAGCCGTTAAAAAATCTCAGTTTACCAAACTCCCCATTCCCACGCATCTTGATAATCTCCAAGGTATTCGGTTCAAAGTGCATGCGGTAACCTACAAGTAATTTCACGCCAGCTTTACGGCAAGCATCCACCATTTCCTGGCCTTCTTTGCCATTCAGCGCCATGGGTTTTTCACAAATTACATGTTTACCTGCCGCGGCAGCGCGGATCACATTATTATGATGGATGGCATTTGGCGTAGTAACATACACCACATCAATATCCTTGTTATTTTTTATATCATCGAAATTGGAATAATTGTAGCAATTACTTGCCGGGATGTTATATTTCTTTTGCCAATTCGGCAATTTAGAAGGAGTACCGCTAATAGCACCCACCAGTTTAGCTTTCTTACAATCTTTCATGGCATCCGCAACGCGGGTAGCATAACTACCTAATCCCATTAAGGCCACCCTGAGAACGGGCCCCTCGTAAAATAATCCGTGCTTAGGCTGCCCCCAGCTATCCAGTTGTAAGAACGGTACCGCCAATGCCGATAATGATAACTTTTCGATGAAGTTCCGACGGGTTTGCATAACGTAGAATTTTTCGTGGTTTTCAATAACTAGAAGAATGGATGTATAAAATACTGCTTTTTACCGGATTTTAAAAATCGGCGCAGGCAAAGAGGCATCGCTCTCTTTAATATGAAATAAAAATGGCCATCCTCTTTTAAGGATGACCATTTCATAAAACCTATATGAATCTATTATCTAACCACTATAATTTTAGCCGGGGCCGATGTCCCTTTTAAATATACGAGGTAATACGGGCCGGAAGGCAGACCGCTTACATCGAGTATGTTGTCATTGCCATTGACCAGGTTCAGTTGTTTTACCGGGCTGCCGTGAACATTGTACAATACCGCGCTCCCCGCTACATGCGAGCGGATATGTACTTCGTCGCGAACAGGGTTGGGATATACTTCCATCAATTCCGGCAACTTGTTTACAGGGCTTGACACCAAGCTATTAGTAGCTTTACGCGCCAACATTGATGGTGATTCCACGATTACTAATGAAGGGCGATCGGAGGCATCCGTTGCGTTTTTACTATAAAATGTCAAATCAGATGTCGAGGTAGATGAACCGCTATATTCACCATAAATATGGAATACGACCGTAGTATCTCCCGCGCGTATCGCGTTCAATAAAGTATCTTTATTCAAACTCCAATGTACCCAGTCGCCACCGTAGTAGAAATTCCCGGCAATAGAATCGACATGTGAAGAATCGGCTACCCATGAGTTCCAGGTCAGGGGGCTTGCACTTTCATCCCAGTCTGATTTTGTCGTCCATTTCACGATCAACTTAGTTTTGTTGGAAGAACTGTTTGCCGATTTCACCTTCATATAAAGGTGTAATGAATCGATATTTGCCAAATCCCCACTGAAATCATTCAAATTAAATTTCAGGAAAGCTTCACGTTTATAACCGGAATTTGGATCCGGTTTAATGGTCATCGTGGAATCCGTACCAAAGTTGGTATTTGCCGAACCGCCGTTGCGGATATAAGTATCTGCCGAAGGCTCAATCCCTTCCGGCCTGTCCATGGGTTCGAAGTTGATATCCAATACAGGTATTTCATCTTCAAAATAATAAGGGTACACAACATCTTTCGAAGATCCGTTGGTAAAGAGGAATTTTAATCTTAAAGTATATGTACTATACTTTTTCCAAAACTCCGCCACGGGCATAGCCACGTTAAAACTGTCGGTTCCCACCAGGTTTGCCATCCAGGCCAATTGATCATAATTAGCTCCATCATCATCCTGGTCATTATATACCACGATACCATTGATGTCCTTGTTGGTAGTAAACGTCCCCGAGAGATGGATATAACCACCGCTATAACTGGAATGGAATGTAGTGAAAGAACCTGTACCGCCGCCGTACATATCCGGGATCGTATCTTGCGTGCGGAACACCTCGCAGTTATGTAAGATCGCGCAGCTTGCTTCCGTCATAAAAGTAGCCGACTTCCCGTAAGTTGAATTACCGGAGCCCATCAGGTTCGTTCCCATGGCAGGATTGCTTTTTTGAGAAACGTACTCCTTATCATGCGGTAAATTCAAACCATGTCCCAGTTCATGAACAAGGCCGCCGATATAAGACGAAGTACCGCCGGTTGAAAAATACGAGGTATCGATGTTAGGATTATCCAGGGCGAAACACCAGCCATTCCCTAAACCATAAAAAGGATTATACCCTGATTCCGGTAATATCACGAGTGTATGCGTACTGGTTTTTTCCCCGGGGTGGGCCGAGAAATAAGCATTCACTTCAGGGATAATCTTGGAGCCGCCACCATCATATGGGTAATATGTTTTATCATAAGTACCGTTGATGATAGTGATCTTGAGCATCCCGCTGCTATCCTTGTTAAGTCCGAAAGTTTCATCGGTATACCCCCAATAGGTCATCCACTTGCGGTAGAAATCCTGTGCTTGCAACATGATACCATTCAAACGTTGCCGGTAGTTGGCCACGGTATCAACATCAGTTGGAAGGAAATACACGATATTAAGGTTATTGGTTCTTGATTCCACCTCCCTCGGCGCCGGCGGGGTGTAAGAAGAATCTATCCTATAATGCAATACGAGCCTCGGTTGCATTGAAGTATCGGTCCATTCCCTTGAGTACATGGAAGTATTGGCCCCCGTGTTAAGGCGAGTGTACAATGCCAAAGACAGCAGTGAATCACCGCTCAAGGCAGCGCTTACATTATCCTTCAAACCTCCCCAGGTGGCTTGGTAGGGAGTAGTTTCCGAGATCGCAACCGTAGGTTTGGTAACCGCCGAGATCGTGTCTGGACCGAACCCGGGCTTATTATTCCAAGTGGCGGTATACTCCCCCCAGGAGTTCGTGGCCACGGGCAACAGGTTCCAAACATGACCGGAGCCTGATTGGGAATAGTAAATGGTTCCAAGTAAAGAAGCCGAATCAATCACGGCATATGCCGGCAATCCTAATTGCTTGAGATCGAACTTCAGGTAAGTAACCAGGTTGTAATTGGAGCCTGAACTTGTTTGTGAATAGCGAAAGCGGAGTTGGGTAGATGAACCGTAATTTGCATTACGTTGATCATCGGCGCTATTACTGTTCACGTAAGTATCCTCGATCGCGACGAGGGTGTCCGTAAAAGGGGACTGGGCTTTTAGTTGATTTAAGAAACAAAGCGAGGAAGCTGCTAAAAAAACCGCTTGTTTCCAGGTTGGTAACATCGTTTTCATCGATTCTATTTTGGTTATAAAAAAGGCAGGTTAATGGGCGAAAACCGGGGAACACTATTCATAGGAAAAATTCGCGATGACAAATTACTTATTGCTATATCAATAAATTAATATTATTCTCTTGTTTAATATGCATATTTAAACATTAATCATAATAATATTTTAACGTTAAAAACAAATATTTTACAATATAAAATCATTATAATATTAAAAACAGCGAATTATTAATACTTTTTTCAATCACAACATATTGAATTGCAATCGAATGCATTACATTTTGCAATCGATTGCTAAAATTGGGAATCCATCCTTATAAATTATCGCATCGAAGTGGGAAGCCCGATGAAAAATCGCCTGCTTTGCCTCCAGGCTAAGCGGGCAATATTCCTCCTGCTACTCCCAGTGGTAGTAGATTGTCCGTTATCGAACAAAAACTTGTTCATTTACGAACAACCCATCCCCCCTGTCGATACCGGGAAACATTGGCTATGGGGTCTTTCAACAAATGGCAACCTTTTTGTTATGCGGGTATACGAATTCAATCCTTTATCTTCAGGTTAATTAAAGCGTATGCTAAAAAGTTATTTCAAGATCGCCATCCGGAATTTAGTCAACAAAAAGGCTTATTCCATTATCAATATTTTCGGTTTAGCTTTAGGGATTGCCTGTTGCCTGATCATTGTTTTATATATTAAGGATGAATTATCATTCGATCACTATAATACCAATTACGATAGAACTTACCGCGTCGTTCATGCCTTCCGTTCCGGTAATAAGACGGCCGATGCACCGCAACCAGCGCCGGAAGAATACCAGGTGTGGGGGAATGCGCCGATAGCTGGTGCCTTAACGAATGAATTCCCGGGTATCGATAAAATTGTCCGGTTTACGAGTAATAATTCATTTTTATTAGAAAATGGGGATAAAAGATTCCAGGAACAGAACCTGGTTTTCATGGATTCAACAGCTTTCGATGTTTTTACTTGGCCCCTTTTATACGGGGACCCGGAGCAGGCGCTAGTGGCGCCGTTTAGCATCGTTTTATCGGAAAGTACCGCTAGGAAATATTTCGGTGATCAAAACCCGGTAGGTAAAACCTTGAAGGCGGAGAACAGCTTTTATTTTACGGTTTCAGGCGTGATGAAAGATATCCCCAGGAACAGCCATATTCATTTCAACGGGTTGATTTCTATGAGCACATTCATAAAATGGCGCCCGCAAATATTCGGATCCTGGGGTTATGTAGATTTTTACACTTACTTCACCCTGAAACCAGGTGTCCGTATTGCTGATATGAGCGCAAGAATCCCGCATCTCTTGAAAACATATTATCCTGAATATAATACTAATGATTACCGGGTGAAATTTGAACCATTATCGGATGCTTATCTCAAATCCTTAGCTGGCAGGCAACCTGGGGTTACGGGCAATTATTCAAACATAATCATCTTCGGGCTTGTCGGTTTATTTATCCTTTGTATTGCATGTGTTAATTTCATTAACCTTGCTACCGCCCGCTCCATGGAAAGGGCCAAGGAAGTGGGCGTACGGAAATCCGTCGGAGCCCACCAATCCAAATTAATCTATCAATTTTTGACAGAATCTACATTAATTACATTCCTGTCTGTCCTCTTGGCAATTGTCATCTGCTTGTTGGTCTTTCCAATCCTCAATAATATTACCGGAAAATCATTCAGCTATATTTCTATTCTTGATTCTCAAATTCTTACCGGTTTACTCGTCACCCCTATTCTAATAGGTCTATTGGCAGGAGTTTACCCGGCGCTGGTATTGTCGCGTTTCGATCCGGTTATCGTATTGAAAGGCAAATTCAATACCTCGGCGCGCGGCAGCTTGTTAAGGAAAAGCTTGGTGGTCTTACAATTTAGTTTATCGGTTGCCCTGGTGGCAAGTACCGTGGTCGTTTATTTGCAGTTGATGCACATGAAGAACCACGAACTCGGTTTCATGAAAGAACAGATGCTGGTGATTAACTACGCCGGCGATGAAGGTGAAAACTTCTTGAATAGAAAGCTTGAAATGATCAAGCAAGAACTTGGGAAAAATGATCAAGTAATCGGTTTGGCAGCATCGCGAACTGTACCGGGCGGCTTTTTCCCGAATGCAGCATCTAACTTTGAAAATCCTGCTGGCGAGATGCAGTCTATTGCACCTGCATTATACGAGATTGATTTTGACTTTATACCTGTTTACCAGATCAAGATGGCGGCAGGCAGGGCTTATTCCCGCAAATTCATGGCGGATACTACAAATTCAATGATCATTAATGAAGCCGCAGCTAAACTATTGGGATATAATAATCCCGGGGATATTATCGGTAAGAAATTCTCGCAATGGGGCCGCAGCGGGACCGTGATTGGCGTTGTAAAAGATTTTAATTATAAATCGCTCCATAACAAGGTAGAACCGTTAGCCCTCCGTTTTGCCGACCCGGATTCTTATGGTAATATTTCCTTACGTATTAAAACAGGTAATATTCCTAATACGATCCGGGAATTGCAACATACCTGGGAACGATTGATCCCGGGGCGACCTTTCCAATATTTCTTCCTAGACCAATCATTCAACGAGCAATACCAAAATGATGTACGTTTTGGTGAAATTTTCAGCATCTTTGCTATCCTGGCTATCATCATCGCTTGCTTGGGACTGTTCGGGTTGGCCACTTATGCAACCCATCAAAGAATCAAGGAAATCGGTGTCCGCAAGGTATTGGGCGCTTCCGTTACCAGCATTATTACATTGCTGTCTTCAGAGTTTGTAATGTTGGTATTGATCGCCATACTGCTGGCCACTCCCCTTTCTTGGTGGGCTATGAACAAGTGGTTGGATGGATTTGCTTACCACGTAACCATCCATTGGTGGATTTTCATGTTAGCAGGAATGCTGGCAATATTCATCGCCCTGGCAACCGTAAGTTTCCAAACATTGAAGGTGGCTTTTATGAACCCGGTAAAGTCACTGCGATCAGAATAACCATGCTCAGCCTCGTTGTTTATATTTTCCAAGATTTAAGCCCAAGAAGGTAGTGGAATTTAGTTAAAGCAATGGAATGAACTACCAGTGTACCGGGTTATGTAACACGCTGTTAAAAAGCGTGAAGAAGGCGCCGTGCATGGAACACCCGGTATTCAATTAATCGTTTTGGATCCCTCTTGGTTTATAAAGATTTAAGAAAGTTAAATAGAAGGATTTGTTACGTATATTTAAAGATTATTTAAACCTTATTATATGGGTAGTATAAAGTACGCTATTGTTTTATTACTCGTCTGTATCGGCATGCATGTTCAAGGCCAAACAAAAATGAGTGATTCCCTGTTGACTGCTGATGATGGTACAAGATTGTTTGTCAAAAAATCTGGCAATGGCCCGATTTGTATTTTTATCCATGGAGGCCCGGGAGCCTGGAGTAAATCATTTGAAGAATTAAAGGGGAAGAACCTGGAGACGAACCTGTCAATGGTATATTATGATGAAAGAGGCTGTGGTCGCTCAGAGAAATCTGCGAGCGGAGACTATTCCCTGGAAAGGATGGTTAAGGATATCGATTTAATTCGTAAACATTACGGTGCTAAGAAAGTTTACCTCATGTCCCATTCATTCGGAGGCATCCTAGCTTTTAATTATGCGCTAAAACATCCTGACCATGTTAAGGGCTTGATCCTGGCAAACTCAACACTCAACATGGGTTATTCCATTGAAAGTCAAATTCATTATATAAATAGCATATTGAAAACGGACTTTACTGTGCCGGACAGTACTTCAGCTTCATTAATGTCTAAATTTTTTGAAGCGAAGAAAATGCTGTCCCAGGAAGATTTGAACTATAAAATACTTTCAGATAATAAAGCGAATATAGAACTAGTAGATGAAATTGACAGTCAAAACCCCGGTGATTTTGATTTTGCCAAGCACGTATTCTCGATAGATGATTACTGGCAAGATTACACACCGCTGACTGCACAAGTAAAGTTGCCCGTTTTAATAATTACAGGAAAGAAAGATCATTCCATCGGGGAAAATCATTATTTATCGTTTCATTTTAAAAATGGGAAGGTTCGGAAAATTAATGGCGGACACATTCTGTATTATGAAAACAACCAGGAATTTATTAGCTCGATTTTTGATTTTATAAAAGAAACGAAGCAAAATCCTAGTTGAGCGCCGGGCATTTCATTTTATTGACTGCCAATACGATCATGTTAAAAGGCAGCGAGCCCTTCCAGGCCCGCTGCCCTGTTAGAAATTTCACTCATTGTACTTGGATTTGTTTAGATGCTTTTACCTGTTGCTCACTTTTAGGCACGGTTAACTTAAGCACGCCATCTAAATAAGTTGCAGCAATGCTATCATCCTTGGAGTTTTCAGGTAACCTGAACGAGCGGGTAAACGCGCTGTAACTATATTCCCTACGGCTGTAGGTCTTCTTCTTATCCTGTTCTTCGCTTTCTTTTTTCGATTCGGCGCTGATCGTCAATACATCTTCATCCACGCTAATTTTAAAATCTTCCTTTTTAAACCCGGGCGCTACAACATCTACCTGGTAAGATGTGTCGTCTTCGCTGATGTTAACTGCGGGCCAGTGCCCATTCCTTGACAAGTCCTTGGGGAAAAAGTCTTCCCATGTAAAAAAGTCCTTCCAGGGATCGTAATTTTTCCTTTTTTCTAAGGCATTCATTTTGAACCTCCTTTATTAATTGTTTAGAAATAGGTTATTAATTGAATTACCTGGGTTATAAAATAGAAACAATACAGTTAAAGAATGGTTATGCCGAGGTAAAATTTTGACAGGTGATTTTCGTCATATGCCCCGTTAAAAACCGGCATTCCCACCGCGGTTAAATAGGGGTTTACGAAGCGTAGAAAGCGGGTATTAAACAAAATAAATCAATTCAAAATATTGATTCTCAATATAAACAAAATAATAACGAATAACCGCAAAGCTGTTATCCCAACTCAGTAACTTATTTCGTAAATTGATCTCAATTCCAGTTACCCGAATTATTGCTATCCTTGAACCGCACTAGTATAACAGGGTTAAAATAGGAATCCCTTGGGTGCCGATCGATACTGATGTAAACGGGATGCTGAGCAACACTAGCCATGAAAAGTTTTTCGAAATAGACTATCTAATCCATCGGGAATGTAATGAAGAGGTACTAAATGACAGTAAAAATCGTAGTTGAGAAATAATACTAGCATTACCGGCAGTAGTCGAATTTTGTGGAACCAACTCCCTTCAAGAAATATATAACTCGTTTGCCCAGGCTGAAATTCGATTATCTGTAACTTTTTTAACATACCTAAACCCAGTATTATGTCAAATCTTAACCGGGGTTCCCCGGCTATGAAGTCCCGGTATGGAACATAGCGTCAGCATTCACTTAACTCTACATATTACTAATTTTTAAAACATCATTTCATGGAAAAGACTTTGTTATTAGATTTCCCGACCGCATCATTAATCAGCCCGTTCGCGGAGAGGGTACAGGCGCATACAACACAATGGGCCTTGCAATTTGAATTGATCAGCGAAGAAAAAGTGCCGTTCTTTGATAAGGCCAAATTCGGCTGGTACGCCGCCAGGGAATATCCCGAGGCCTCTTATGCAGAGATCTGTATCGTGGGCGACCTGATCGCCTGGTTGTTTACCGTTGATGATAAATGCGACCGTGCTTCATCCAACTCCACAGCCGCAGCAACCCTCAAGGCTATGTTTGAAGGTTTCATCCATATCATCCGCCAAGAAGGGCGTTTGTACTCGATGGAACACCGTATCCTGAACAGGAGCTTGGAAAACATCATGCACCGTTTCGAAGCGGTAAGCAACCCGGCGTTATTCCGCGCATTCGGGGAAGAGATGATTTCCTATTTCGAAGAATGCCTTTGGGAAGTTGATATGCAGCTTGAAGAACATGAGCCCAATATCAAGGAATACCTACAATGGCGGCCCAAAACCGGCTTCTACATTATGTTCCCGTTGATTAGCATCTTCCATCAACTGGATATCCCCAGGGAAGTATACCAGCATCCCAATTTAAAACAAGCAGAATTGCTCTTGAACCTGACTGCCAACCTGGCCAATGATCTCCATTCCATGGAGCGGGAAAAAGCGCTTAAAACCAAGGGACTGAACCTCGTATTTATTTACGAAAGGGAATTGCATCTTAGTTTGGAAGAAGCGGTTGATAAAATTTATGATGAATACTTCAGGAATTTGGATACGATCGATCAACTGTTAACCGGTATGCCATCATACGGTGCAGCCATTGATCGCCAACTGAAAATATATATCGATGGACTTTACACCGTTATAAAAGCTTATTTTGACTGGGCCTTGGTAGATACCACCCGTTATAAAAATGGGCATTAATATTACCCGGGTTCGCGGCAAAGGCTTCAAAGCTAATAAGCGGTAATTGTCGTAACTGGCTTACGAACTCAACCAAATTTACCTAGCAAGTAGGTAGTTTTTCAGGGAGGTGCGTGCTGATCACCGTAAATAATTCGCTGAAACTCAAGGGTTTCCCCAGGTAAGCGCAAGCGCCGAGGGACATCAAAGTTGTGGCTTCATTTACGTTGTAATTATTAAACGCATCTCCCGATATAATAACCACGGGAATTTGCGCGATTGCAGGCGTGGTTTTGGCGTGAACAAGAAATTCTTTTCCATCCATTACCGGCATATGCATATCGGAGATTATAATATCGGGTTTAAGTTCTACGGCCAATACGAGCGCTTCCTTACCATTGCGGCAAACCTGTGTTGTTATACCCAACTTTTGTAAAAAACGCACCAATATTTGTTGATTCATAAGGTTATCATCGATAACAAGCACTTTCTTTCCATCGAAGGAAGGCAGTTGGTTAGGCAAGGAAGAGGGTACTTGCTGCGGCATGTCTGTACTGTATTCAATGGGCATATTAAAGCTGAAGGTGGTTGCCCCGTCCTTACAATAAACATCTATTTGCCCGCCGAGTAGCTCCACGAGTTGCTTTACCAGGTAAAGCCCCACCCCGGTTCCTTCCACCAAGGTGTTCCTTTCCGAAGCAAATACTTCGAACAGGGACTTCATTTTATCGCTTTCTATTTCGCCAAGATTCTTCACGGAGCAATACATTTCACTATTATGCGCCCAGGCAGTTACTTCTACCGTGCTGGGAGACACAGCAAATTTTACCGCGTTAGAAATTAGGTTATTGAGTATTTTTTTAAACAGTATTTCATCACAACTGATACAATCGCCCGGAAGTTTATAATCGAACTGTATACTGATGCCCCGCATCTGCGCGATATATTTGTTCAAGGTAATGCATTGCTCTATGCATTGGCGAATATGAATATTGTCCTTTTTAATATCATAAAACTTACCTGCCTCGATTCTTTTCATATCGAGTACATTATCGATAATATCTTTCGAGAGCCTGCTAGCAGCGAGTAAGTTGGTCACCTCCTGTTCCTGTTCATCGGTAACCTTATTGGAACCGGGCTCTTTCAGGTTCATTTGCATCAACTGCGCGATACCGTAGATACTGTTTAAGGGGGTTTTCAATTCGTGAAAAGTTTCCCTTAAGAAAGCAGCGTGGGCTGCCAATGTCTTATTAGATTTTTTCAAACTACCGAGTAACAATTCTATCTCTTTCACAAATGCGAACATCACGAATAATATAAACACCAGCATACCGCCAGTGGTACAAAGCCGCATGATGAAGGCAGCATTAGTAGATAAAGGAATCGGTACGATAAATTTAAAATATGCATTGACTTGTATGAAGGCTAATAATAAAACAATTGCTATAATAGAATAAATACGCACCTTTTTCTCGGTATAAACGAGGAAAGAGCCGCAAGTCAGGAATATAAGTAAGAAAGCTACAACGACTTCTATCGGGATTGCATTACCGAGCAGGGTTGTCCAATAACCGGCTGCAACATAATGGATCGCGAACATCGTAAAATTGGCCATGTTGTAACGTTTCTTGCTATTGAACGCGATAACGCCCAACATGCCAAAACCTTCCAACATCAAGGGAATAAGGATAAGGAGACTATTTACAAGAAAGAAGAATACAGCTCCCAAACTAAATACCAATGTACTCGTTAAAAAAGATAGCGCGTTGATATATTGGACAGGTCTTCTTCTCCTGGGCTCAAGATTCTCTGTACCGGAGTTACATATGCCGATAAAAAGTTGTTTCAATCGAAATGCCCAATTCATAAATAGATATATTATTTGTTTTGACGTTTACGGGTTAATCCATTACCTGCTACAAAACGGGGAAAGACGGAATGTTCTATTATAAACCTAAAGTTAACAGTTGTTAAATATCAACAAATATGGTCAATTAATTTGATATATAAAATTCTCCGGTTAATTTTTTCTTCAAAAGGATGTTGAATCATTAATACCTTATTGATTTCGATGCATATATATTTAACTTGCAAAAATAATCATTCGTAAAATTACCCTTACCGTATAAAACCCAGGTTTAAATATAATATATTATTTCAGGATCGATTATTCCCTTGTATACGATTCCATCTTTTCATTAATTGTTGGCATACTCAATAATACTTCTAATTGTTACTTCATACGGTGTGATTTTATTCAAACTGTTGATTTCCATTCAAATAATACAAATAATATTTGATATTACCAAGAATTTTATTCTTATATACTTTAACAGGGATGCCTGGCAAGATTACCAAAAGGCTTTCCCTACTACCGTGGTAATAGGGAAAGCTAATGATTATCTTTAAATAATTAAGTGATCAACCGGGTAGGCCGAGGAATTTAAACATCGGTGTTTCAACGAAAGAAGCCACGGCATTACCCGCGTATGTTTCACCGTTTACCAAGCTCAATTTTTTAACGGGAGCGCCCTTGGAAAAATCGATATCCTTAAAATTTACCCAGAAAGTATTGGGTGTTAACGCCGTTTCAAAGAAATAGATCAAATTTTTCTGATCTGCCACGGAACGCCAACGCGTGGTTGAAATATTGGGTTGCCCGGGGGTGCTGATACCGTAAGGGACCGAACAATTTCTAATGACGCTAAAACAACTCGCTACTGCTACTTTCGTGTCTGCCGTCTTCGGAATAGCGTCTATATAAAAAGAAGCGCGTACAAAACGGTCAGAAGCGCGGTTCGTACCTGGTAACATCACGGTTCCGCCTATTTCAGACCAGTATTCATTTAATGCTAATTGCTTATCAAATACCGGCGAATTCGTCATAACGGTATAAGAAATACCATGGTGGATAACAAGTTTTCCATCGAGATATTCAAATACGGCATTATCACCGGTAGCATCCGAAATAGACAGGTGCAAAGTTGCTAACCTATTCATCCCCGGTATGTTATCTGTTACAATGGTAAAGTTTTCCTTTTCTAATTCTGTCACGGCTTCATTCACGGTTGCGAAGTTATCAAGCACGTACTGCACCCAGGCAGCTACGGTTAAGCCCGGCTTTTTCTGATCCCAATGGGGATATTGTGTTTCAACGAGCCAGAGTAGATTCGCAACTAAGCCCTTCTCATTCATCCCGTCCGTAGTAGAGAAATTATATGCTGAAGCTATAACGCTCCCGTACTTAGAAGTCCATTTCAACGAGTTGGGACCAACTTCGCCATTACGGGCAACACCCCTGGGTACAATCCACAAATCTGTTTGGATATCTTCCCGCCAATCCATCGAGCGGGCGGTGATAATTAAGCCGTCGAGTCCTTTATAGACAACGCGGGTACAAGAGTATGCCTTAAAATAGATGTTTGCACAAACAAAGCATGTCAAGGCCAATGTGATTTTCAGGAGCGTTTTCATATGATGCAATTTGTATGCATTTTTAACGTAATTACTATCCAATTGTTCAACAAGTAATTCCTCCCTTAGTTCAACTAAAGTTAACATTTGCTTACTATTATTTAACATGGCCTTAACACATTGGTCACATTAGGCTTCTACTTTAGCGCCCTGTAAAGAATTTGCAGAACACACTTATCATGTATGCACCTGGTTCATACTAAATCATAATACCGTCCAAGAGTTACTTATTACATAAACAACCTTTGTTGAATGAAAAGAATTTTATTGCTGTTCACTGGACTGCAGTTTTGCGCCAGTGGCATGGCGTTTAGTAATGCTATACATACGCATACTAAGCTTATTCCAACCAAGAGCGGGTTTAATACCACGTACCGTCTTAAGCAAGACGTGATCATTGTTCAAGGTCGCGTAACAGACGAGAACGGTGAACCTTTAATCGGCGTAAACATCCGTCCAAAAAATGGCGACAAGGGCGCTATCACCGATGTTAACGGGAAATTTACGTTGCAGCTCTCCGGCCCAACACAAGTAGTGTTTTCATTTCTTGGTTACACGAACAAGGATGTAAAAATTGAAGGTACCCGCGTACTGAATATTCAAATGGTGCCTAGCTCCAAGGATTTGAACGAGGTTGTCGTAACTGCCCTGGGCATCAAAAGAGATCAGAAGGCTTTAGGTTATGCTACGACCGTTCTGAAAAATGAAGATGTAACCGAAGCTATTTCTGGAAACTGGACGGATGCCCTTTCCGGTAAAGTTGCCGGCTTGAACCTGATCCGCTCTAATGGCGGCCCTACCGGTTCGAACAAGATCATCTTAAGAGGAGAAAATAACCTGACCGGGGAAAACGAGGCCCTGATCGTTGTAGACGGCGTGGTGATAAACAGCGGTAGCGGTCGCGCTACGGGCGTTTCCGGTGAAGTGCCGTACGGAACCGGGAGTGATAACATGCCTGCCGACTACGGTACGGGATTAAATGATATCAACCCTGAAGACATTGAAAGCATCACGGTTCTGAAAGGCCCGGGCGCAGCAGCCCTGTATGGCCAGCGAGGTGCTAACGGTGCGATCATCATAACTACGAAATCCGGTAATAGAAAAAATAAAGGCTTGGGTTTAACATTCAATTCCAATGTTGCCCGTGAATCTGTTAACCGTTGGCCTGACCTGCAATTTGAATATGGCCAGGGACTAGACGGCGCCCTTCATTATTCTTACGGCGCCTCGGCAGATGGCAGCAATACGGGAAGTACCAGTTCTGCTTATGGACCTAAGTTCGATGGGCAAATGTTTTTCCAATACGATCCTAAAACGCAAGCGCAAGGCTTAGAAAGAACACCTTGGGTAGCCTATAAAAATAAGGTGAACGATTTCTTCAATCCCGGTGAAACATATACTAACACCTTAAGTATCGACGGGGGTACAGATAAAACAACCGCGCGTTTCTCATTAACCAATGTTTCCAACAGCTGGATCATACCCAATACCGGGTATAAAAGAAACACGGTGGCCATGTCTGTCAATTCCAAGGTAAATGATAAACTTACCATTTCATCGAAAGTTAACTATACCAATAAATGGAGCGACAACCTTCCCAGTACCGGTTACGGCAACCAGTCAATTATGTACTGGTACATTTTCTGGCAACCGAATGCCGATTTGGATTGGCTGCGCAATTACTGGGTAAATGGCCAGGAAAATAAGAAGATTGAATATCCTTACAGTACTTACCCTGAAAATCCTTACGCGGTAGCATATGAATTTATTAATAGTTCTAACCGTCACGTAGTAACAGGAAACGTAACTGCTAACTATCAATTCACGAAGGCATTAGCTTTGCAATTACGCTCATCTATCGATATGAGTTACGAGCAACGTGCGCAAGAAAGGCCATACGATGCAGGTGCGAAATACCCGAAAGGTAGCTACCGGACCCAGAATATCTTCTCCATGGAAGCTAGTTCAGACTTCTTGTTGAAATATCATAAAAACTTCAATAAGAAATTCGACCTTTCGGCAACAGCCGGTGGTAGCATCCTGAGAAATACGTATAATAAAGACGAGGTACGTGCCGACTCGTTAACTTTCCCCGGAGTTTACACGCTATCCAATGCCGCAGGCCCGCTGGTAACAATGCCGTACAGGAGCAAATACGCTATCAATAGTTTTTATGGATTAGTATCCATGGCTTACAAGGAATATTTATTTCTCGATTTAACCTTGCGTCAAGACTGGAGTAGCGTATTGGCAACCCCATATAGAACAACCAATGCAGGATTTATTTATCCTTCCGCAAACTTAAGTTTCGTGCCATCCGATGTATGGAAACTTCCGAAAGAAATCGATTTTGCCAAGTTAAGATTTTCTGTTTCGGGCGTAGGTAGCGGCGGAACGGTACCTTACCGTACCGCTTACAACTATCAATCTGCCGGAAGTTTGTATGACGGTGGCGTAGAAAATCCATCCGTTCTAGCCAACCCTAACTTGAAACCATTACGCACCACAACTTACGAAGTAGGATCAGAAATGCGTTTCCTCGGTAACCGTATCGGGTTCGACATCGCTTTATATAAAAGTAATACCACGGATCAAATCTTGGAGCGTATTATAGACCGGGCTTCAGGCAACCAGAAAGTGGTAATAAATGCAGGTAATGTATTAAACAAGGGTATCGAAATAGCTTTAAACGGAACCCCGGTTAAAACGAGGAGCGGCTTTACGTGGAAAACGGGCATCGTTTTCTCCAGCAATGAAAATAAGATCGTTTCCTTGGCCGATAGCTCCGTCGTATTGCAAACGGGCCCTGTAGGCGGCGGTCAAATCGTTGCCAAAGTGGGAGGAAGCATGGGAGACCTTTATGGAAGGGGCTATGTTCGTTCCCCCGATGGTCAAGTTGTGTACGATCCGCAAACAGGTTTCGCTTTGATCTCCGAAGATGTACAATACCTCGGTAATACCATGCCGAAATTCAAATTAGGTTTCAGTAACGATTTCAGTTATAAGAGATTCCGTGTTCACTTATTATTCGATGCACAATATGGAGCGGTGGCCCATTCGCTGATGCATTATAAAATGGCAGAACAAGGTAAACTGACTAAAACATTACCCGGCCGTTATAATGGAATCATCGGCAACGGCGTCATCCAAGATAAAGACGGTTCATACGTACCGAATAACGTTATCGCGACGGACATCGACGAGTATTACCGCTCCCATTATGGTAGCAACAATGCAGAGGGTAGCACTTTTAGCACGGACTTCATCAAGTTCCGCGAAGCCCGTATCGATTATAGCTTAAGTCCTAAATTATTAAAACGTGTAGGGTTGGAAAAAGCCAGCGTAGGAGTATACGGCCGTAACCTTTATATATGGTCAGATTGGCCAATGTTTGATCCCGAATTTGGTACGCTCAGCGGTACTGATATCATCAGGGGCTTTGAAATCGGCCAGTTCCCTTCTACCAGGACATTTGGATTTAACCTAGTTGTTGGACTTTAATATTATATCTCATGAAGAAGATTCTTTTTAAAATAACCGGCGTAGTGGTCATGTTTGGTATGCTATTGACTTCCTGCACCAAGGATTTCGAAGAAATCAATACAAACCCTAACAATATTCCCGACGTACTTCCACAACAGTTGCTTGCACCGGCCCTGGTAAGTACAATGCGTTACAATCAAATCCGTAACAGGAATTTTAATAACGAGCTGATGCAAGTAACCGTAGATATGAGTGATGCCGATGGTAAAGTATTCAGGTATGATTACAGGAGCACTTGGTCTGATTACTTGTATAACGGTTGGTATTCTGAGCTTGCGAATTTCCGTGATATCTACAATGTTGCTAGCGAAGAATTGAATTATAACAAATCATATATAGGCATCTCCCTAGTTTGCCAATCTTGGATTTATTCCATGTTGACAGATACCTATGGAGACATCCCGTATAGGCAAGCATTGCAAGGAAGGGATTCAGCAGTTTACGAACCTCAATTCGACAAGCAGGAAGATATTTACTTCGATATCTTCAGTAAATTGGAACAAGCTAACTCCTTGCTGGCTTCAAATACCGGCATCAACGGCAACTCGGATCCGGTTTACCATGGCGATATCGCCAAGTGGAGGAAATTCAGCAACTCCTTATACTTGAGGTTGTTGCTCCGTATTTCCGGGAAAGCAGCAGTAACCGATACCTGTGTAAAAAAGATCCAGGAGATCCTTGAAACTAAAACCGGCACATACCCTATCATCTCCAGCAACGAAGAAGCCGCGTTTCTAGAATGGAACGGTGGCGGTCCTTATACCAGCCCTTTGATGACTATCCGCGAACAAGACTACCGCTCCCCGGCAATCTGTAGTTTCTTTATCGATCATTTGGCAACCTGGGATGACCCACGTATCGATATACCAACTTACGGAACCAGCAACATTAACCGTTGGTGCATAGCTCCATCTTCCGGTGCTTACGTAGGTGTACCTAGCGGATACGTGACTGGCGAAACGCCAACCAAGCGTTCTTATTTCTACTCCACATCATCTGCCCGGACCCTGATGAATGATCCGTATACAGGTATTATCATGAACTACGCCGAAATACTGTTCATCAAAGCAGAAGCAGCAGTTAAAGGTTGGATCGGCGGAAATGCTGAAGACTATTACAAAGATGGCATCATCAATAGTATAAAATACTGGTTACCGGATTATGACCTTACAGCAGATGAATATATCATCAAGGCAGATTTGCAATGGAATGAATCCGGCAGCCTAGATGATAAAATGGAGCAAATCCATCTCCAAAAATACTATGCACTATTCTTGGTGGATATGCAGCAATGGTTCGAATACCGCCGTACCGGTCACCCGGCACTTCCTAAAGGACAAGGTTTGAGAAACGATGGCGTTATGCCCGCCAGGATGACTTACCCGGTATATATTCAATCGACCAACCCAACCAATTATAAAGCTGCCGTAGCAGAACAAGGTCCGGATAACATTTCAACGCAAGTATGGTGGCAGAAACCTTAATTCATGAACCATATTTCAATATTCAAACTAGCATAATGAAACATTTTAAAATATTATCACTGCTATTATTTACCATGGTAGCATTCTGGTCTTGCGAAAAAGATAATTACCCGGGTGCCAAGATCAGTCCCTTCATAGCTATTTACGATTTAAAAACACTTTACAAGGGCAATGATGTAAAACTTACAACCGGGAACATGTTCGGTTCAGATTACATTACCGGTGTTGTTGTTTCCGATCATTCAGGGGGTAATATGCCAGAAGGCTTGATCGCGGTTCAAGATAGGCGCAGGTTAAACCAACTTAGGGGAATCGCTATCCCCCTGGGCGATGAAGCTAAAAACTTCCTGCCCGGAGATTCTATCGTAGTAAATGTAAATGGAGCAACTTTAAGTAGGGTAAACGGCATCATGCAATTGTTGGATGTACCTTTAACCAGTATTCAAAAGGTTTCTTCCGGCAATGAAATCCCCGTAAACCGTATCACGACAGCAGACATCATCTCTAATCCCGATAAGTATGAAAGTACTTTGGGGGTAATCGTGAAAGGAGGATTCGATCCCCTTCCCGCACCAACAGATGTTTTAAGCGGCGATAAATTGTTAAATGATGGCTTCGGGGATATTACGCTTCACACGAATGCCAATGCATCTTTTGCCGACAGCGCGATGCCCGTAAGCGCTAATTTCTACGGAATCGTATTTAACAAGATGATCGGGGATTCATTGGCCCCCGTCTTTAACATGCGTAGCGGCGATGATTACGTAACATTAAGCTCAACGATCGAGATTACCCCGATCATTATCACGGGCTTTATTAGTGATGTGAAAGGTGGCGATGGTAATTATGAATACATACAGATGATGGCCACGCAAGATATCGATTTCAGCAAAACGCCGTTCTCGGTTGTTGTTACTAATAATGCGAATGCCTCCACACCTACGGGCTACCCTGCCAACGGGTGGGCAACCGGCGATAAGAGGACTTACAAAATTAATATGTCTAGCGGGTTTGCCGCTAAGGGAACCTTCTTCTATGTTGGTGGAACCGGGAAATCTATCAATGGCTCCGGCTCAACAAGCATCGCCTCTTCTAATTGGATCAGGTCGTATGACTATGTAAACAATGACGGGGATGACTTCGGTAGAAAAACAGGCGGCTTGTTTGCCAATAGCGGAAACGCTTCGGGTTTAGCTGTATTCAGGGGAACCGAGATTACGGTGGATACGAAACCGGTAGATGTAATATTTATTTCATCAGGCGGAAGTTTGTATACTGCCGGTCCCCCGGAAAAAGGCTACAAGATTACCAATACAGACTGGTACGATGTACGCAATCCGATTACGTTGGAAAATCAGCCTTATTATAAAAGCGGCGCCAACACCTTGTGCATGACTTATACCACTAAAGACGTTGGTTACTTCTATGTTCTAGGCGGGGAGTACAACGTGAAACTTGGCAAATGGGTGAAAGCGAGAACACAATCAAACGTGGAATTGACAAAGGAATCTACTTTAATAGAGATAGAAGGGGAAGGTGCGACTATATTAAAGCAATAATAATATCGTTATCAAATGCTAAATAGGAGAAATTTCTTAAAAAACTTGGGCTTAACCGGTTCTTTATTAACCGTTCCAGCCGCGATAGTTAACGCAAATCCATTTTCAAAGAGAGGTCGTATTGACCTCTCTTTGATTAACCTAAAAGGTAAAGTATCTGCAAATGGCAAAGGACTGGCAGGCATAGCTGTTACCGATGGTATAAACATTACACAAACAGACAAAAACGGGAATTATCAACTCACGAGCAACCCTACTGCCGAATTTGTATATATCAGCGTGCCGCGGGGTTACGAGATTCCTAGTGAAAATGGTATCGCGTCCTTTTATAAAAAAATCGATAAAAATAAAGTTGTCCAAACCAACGACTTTCAACTTACCGCATTAACAGTTGACGATACGAACCACAACTTCGTAGTGTGGGCCGATACTCAAATGCGATCAAAAGCTGATTGCGAACTGTTAAAAACACAGTCTGTACCGGATTTACAAGCACTAGTTCAATCGTATCCTAAGGGCACCCCGTTCCACGGCATCGGTTGCGGTGATTTGGTATGGGATAAATTCGAGCTGTTCAAGGATTATAAAGAGGCCATCCAAATGTGCGGAATACCTTTCTATAATGTAATCGGTAACCATGATATGGATATCGAAGCCCGTACTGACGACTTATCTGCAAATACTTTTAAAGATCAATTCGGGCCTACATACTATTCCTTCAACAGGGGCGAGCTACATTATATCGTTTTGGATGATGTATTTTATATAGGTGCAGCCAAGAGGTATATCGGTTACCTTACGGAAAATCAGCTGCAATGGTTAGAGCAAGATTTGGCAACTGTAAAGCCCGGCAGCACCATTATCCTAAGCCTGCACATCCCGACATTTACGGGCGCAGCAAGGAGGGCTAACAAGGATGAAGTGCTCGGCGGTACCGTTTCCAACAGGGAAAAACTGTACAAGATGCTTTCAGGGTTCAAGGTACATATCATGAGCGGCCATACACATTTCAATGATAATTGGGAAGAAGGCGATATCATGGAACATAATCATGGAACGGTTTGCGGTGCATGGTGGACGGGGCCTATTTGTGGCGATGGTACCCCGAGCGGCTACGGCGTTTACGAAGTAACCGGTTCGGATATAAAATGGCATTATAAATCAACGGGTTTACCCAAGGAAAAGCAGCTTCGGATTTATTCTAAAGGTCGCTTAAAAGATGCCCCTGAAGAAATTTCTGCTAACGTATGGAACTACGATCACCGTTGGAAGGTCGAGTGGTTTGAAGATGGAATTGCAAAAGGCGATATGGAACATCGTACTGCCTTAGATCCATGGGCAATAGAATTATACGAAGGTCCGCAATTGCCCAAGAAACATAAGTTCGTGGAACCTACATTAAACGATCATATGTTCTTTGCTAAACCATCAACGGATGCTAAAAAAATTAAGGTTAAAGCAACGGATAGGTTCGGCAACGTGTTTGAAGAGGAAATTTCCATGTAAATTTTACATTATTGTCCGACTAAATTTTCAACGAAAAAACTATCATCGCCTCAAAAGTTCGATTCAATGTCCACCTGCACCTTTCTTTGTACTTTTTTGCTTGCCCAAAAAAGTACAAAGAAAGGGCACAAATTGGCCATCACGGCCGCCAATTTGATCGCGCGATCCAGCTTTTGTACTACTGTGTGGCTCAGCTACGGTTCGCTATTAACAGCGCGAAGTTCCACGGTTCTCTTGGCGGGGGTACACCGGATTATGAATGTATCATCCTTCGCTTATATCCTTGACCAGGTAAGGAATTCAAGTACCTTTAAAGCATTTTTAGTCGGACAACAATGTAAATTTTATATTGAGAGGGCATGTAATCGCATGCCCTACTTTCGCAACATTGACAATATTGACCGGCCCAATTCATAGGGAACTCTTGATTCCTTTGTCTATAAGTATTTAACTCACAGCATTTCAACTTCTATTTCGTCCATAAATAAAACTTGGATATTAATATCCTGATCTCGCCAACCTCACCGTACCAAGAGGCTATTACATAAATTAATTGAATCCTGAAATTAGATAATACCAACAGGGAGCTTGATCGCGATTATCTCTAACAGGGCATTTTCTAAAATCTCCAGGACGATACGCCCTTCCATTACAAGCCCAATCTGAATACATTCACATCACTGTATGTCTAAAGCTAAAAATATCAGCCGCCGGCCAGGCTCAGTTTTTCTTGTTTCCTTTGAATGGCCAACTTCGAAGCATAATATTTTGCAAGAAAATGATACAGTATCAATTCGTGTTTCCGTTGGTTCGATAGTAGCATCCTGTTAACAAACATATGTATATAACTACTCGCTAAGTTCATTTTCTCATCTAGCGCTAATGTTTGCGAACTAAATGCTTGGCGCACTTTTCCAGATCGTTCCTTCAATATAAATATGGCAGCCTCAATCCCGTTATCATTATCCTTCCCGGGGTCGAGGATACTATGCACTTCTAGCTTTTCTTTGCGGTACTTATCATTCAACTGGATCGCCAATTCTTTAGAAGCCCCAAACTCTTGGAAGAAGGCTTCCCTTAACCGGTCCATAAATGATTGTTTCAATGTGAGGGTGAAACCAAAATCTTCCAACAACATATCGATCCCCCTAATAGTTAGCAACCACCGGTACCGCTCCCCTTCTTCTTCATTCAATAAGCTAATCAGTCCTAAAGCGCAATCGCTATCTGCTTCAAATATCTCTTCACTCATTTCCATGGTAGCATCACCATATCTCTCCAGCTCCCTTTCGTAAGTATCCAATTGAATTTTATGATATAATCCCTTGAAATCTTCCCGGTTCAACAGGTTGTAAAATTTCTCAACGATCCGCTGCCCGAATTGCTTATCAGATGGATGGTAAAACCGGAGTCTCAGGTGATGCCCCGGATCGTTATACCTTATGTAAAACCATTTCTCCATTACATGCTCCCTTTTCAATTCTTGTACCAGGGGCCAAACCGCTTCCTTTAACAAGTCCTCCAAACCGCGTGAACCCGCGTAAATCTTTAAATACAACCATTCCGATCCCGGCCAAAATGTTCTCTTAATCACCGGGACATCCTGGATTCCCGGCGGCGCGGGAGCCTTGAATAAAGGATTATGCATCGGGATAATCAATTCATTACAGAAAGTTCCGGCCTCTCCTTCAACCCAACACTGATCCTCCACCTGTAAAAACTCTTGCAACTTGGTTACATCGTACTTCATCACCTGCTTAGCCAGTACATGCAATGAAAATTCGCTTTCGAGGTCAACCAACAATTCATTATCTCCTTCCGCGATAACAATTTTAGATGGCCATCCGAATTGTTTAGCGAGTTCCTGTATTTTTTCAATTATAGCTGCCGTATCATTTTTCTTAATCCCCTCAAACTCCGACTTTTTTATGATCCAAGTTCTTTTGCTTAAAATCAATTTCCCATAACTCACCCTTGGAAAATAGTTTACATCGAATGGTAATTGCCATTGCCAAGAATAGCCCCTAGGTAAACCTTGATATTGCAAATCGCAAAGAAATTTATATACGGGTAAACCATGTTGAAAATTGTGGGCAGTGCTCATCCTCGGTATGATATATTTACCGGTACTTTTTGATCTCAACCAAACTTTTCCCTTTACCACTTTCACAAGTAAATCGTCTAACTTGATTTGATGTGGTTGCGGTGCTTGACTATTGGCAAGGTAAACGATTTCATAGGTCCTAAGATTTGGCCTGGCAAGGATATTACCTGTCCTCGATTCGGGCAAGTGTACTACTTCTGCCAAAATACAACCATCATAAGCGGTTGCTTCCCTTTCCAAACTGTCCTTAACAAAAGTTTCCAGTACGGGCAGACCGTGGCAGAACCTACCCAATAAATTCGCGGTGGAGGGGCCTCCGCAAGCACTTAAATCGAACTTAAAATGACCATTGTCGATCGAACTAGCCGATTGCCCTAACAATTTCCCGATAGCATAAATACTACTTGGAATATTTTCCGGTTCTATTTGTTTAAACCTCGTAATATCATTTCGGGAGATGCATACCTCCGCAGCATTATCCCTGGTTGCTTCCATGTATAATTGCACCTGGAACTTCATCCATTCATCGTTCAAGGTCGGCCTGCTTCCCGTCTTAGCTGGCACAACAAGATCATCAACTAGTGGAGTATGATCTGCATTACCCGCAATATAGGCCCCGTACCCGACGCCGGCCTCCGCATCCAGGGCTTCGGCCAAGGATACTTCACGTTCTTCGTAGCGTGTTGAAAATGCTGTACAAAAAGCCTCTAGATCAGGATTCGAAACAATGGGGCTAGTTAGTAACAACTCCTGGAGGCTAGCTGTAATTTCATCTAAAACATTTTTATTTATGTTATGCCCATCCGTTGCCAGGTAAAGATCGGTTTGTAATAAATCTTTGCTTTCCGTTCCCGGCAACAAGCCCCTTACCAGCTTATTAATTTCCCTGAAATGCAGGATGGAAGGACTTTCAAGTAGTTTTTCAACAGTTTTCAGCGTATGGCATAAGCGCTCTCCTCCTTTCAGACCGGCTAGCTTACCGATCAAGACCTGGAAAAATTCAGGCCCCGTAATACTCGGCTCCAGTTCACTGAGCAGCACTTGGGAGCCTATTAATTCCGATATAAAATCATCCACTTCACTTTTAGAGATATCCTCTACAATATCAAAAACACATTGCCGGATATCTTTCAACATCGCGCCATGCTCTACGAAGTTTAAAATGGCATCCAAATAACTGCTGGATTGTACAGCGGTAAGATGGTAATTACGAATTTTATTCTGAATCGAGTAAGTGGCATATCTCCAACGGTCAGCGCTCCTGTATAAGCTAGTATTGGGGAAGTACTTTAACTGTTCGCGGATGATGGGATCATCCACTATGGCCTTGACAAGTTCTCCCACGTAATTCATATCGAGCCTCGTCCGTTTGAGATGATTGCCGGTAGATTTCAGATATACATCGGTTCGGGCGCCCACCTGCAACACTTGGCAACCTGCGAACATGCCATACGGAGTACTCCTGGAACTCATCCTATCGAGGTAGCGAACCAGGGCAACCTGTAGCTTCAATTCATCCTTCTTAGAAAACTCTGCACCACCTTGCCATCTTTCCCATTCTTGATATAATTCTGGGGATGCTAAATAGATCGCTTCTTGCATATCTCCAGATGCAAAAAGCTCCCCGAGCTTAATCTTGATATTACCGGCTGACCAATCACGAACTTGTGCAACTGATTGAATGGGTAACAAGGGCGTTCTAACAACTACGTAATTTTCAGCAGAAATCATGCGCATTCACAATGGTTGAAAACTGAAATTACGATGAACAACCGAAAAAGCATATCCCGTAAAAAGGGGATTTAGTCTATTTTAAAAAAATCACGTTTTTACGGGATCATTTTCTTTAACCTTTCTTCCTAATTTTAATTATTCGCTTGCTTCATTTTAACCCGGACTCGATTAACCCGCTATAGATAAATTAGGATAATCTATTGTTTCATAAAAATCAATTAGTCATGAAAAAGACACCCGCTAAAAAATTGACGCTCAACAAGGTAACAGTTGCTAATTTAAGTTCACAAGTAAAAGAACGTGGAGACTTAAAAGCGCCTACCTACACCGGTTGTAGCTTGTTCGCAAAATGTGAACCTCCCGCTACAAAAACAACCTGCGCTTAACAAGGGCAGGAACATCTAATCATTTATTTGTCTAACCTGTAAAAGTATCTTTCCATGAAAAAGATGATTGAAAAAAAACTGAACCTCGGCAAAATTAAAGTAGCTGACCTGAGTAAAAAAACGAATAGTTCCGGCGAACAATTCATCACTCAAATAGGCTGCACAGGGGCTTCGGTTAAAATTACCTGTATTAGTCAAGGTGCGCCAATTTGCAGTGAAGACAGCTGCAGGTTCTAATATAATTATTCCTCGTTCACTGAAATATTACTCATATGAAAAAGTCGGTAGAAAAAAAGTTGCACCTGGGAAAAATCAAAGTGGCTAACTTTTCATCCCCGGTTCTTCAAGGGAATGCCCTGTTACAAACAGCTAATACTTGCAGTACGGTTTGTTCCTTTAGAATCTGCGATGCAAATACCAGTCAAACTGCCCCGGTATGCAGCGTAGATTCTTGTAGGTACTAGCATCCGGTTTGTTTTACCGGTTTTAAAGCTATTAACTATTAAGTTAATACTAAACGGTAGGATCGGCGCTTCATGATATTTACAAGAATACACTGATTATACAAGGAGTTTATATTTTAGGATGCAGCATTGCATCCCGGGATCCATTCCTATTTAAGTGTTACGGGGTCCTTCATGTAATGAACTGTTAACAAGGACCTTAGCAGATTACATATGGTAAAACCGGGAAAAACGAAGGCCGATCGATTTTAATATCCATCCCGGTCATTAGATTTTCCCGGTTTGCTATTCGCACTGGTGCCAATTTACAAGTAATGTTACCCGCAGTAAGCTGTGTCAAAAAACTTGTCTTGCAGGATAAATGCTTCAAGAATGATCGAATAACAGCCCTAGTAAAAGTAAAGTGCCGCCGGGGAAACAATAAAGTTCTACCAAGGAGTAATGATTTTTAATTGATTGAATTATGATGAATGTAAAAGGATCAGCCAACCAGGTCGTTCAACAGATTGTACAGGCCCTGGAGGAACATTACCCACATCATCCTTACCATGGCTTATTAGGAGGTAATACAGGTACCGCGTTGTTCTTTGCATATTATTACCAGCTCACAGGCGATGAAAAACTATTGGAAAAATCCTACCAGATCATCGAGCATAGTCTTCAAAGTATTGCTGATAGCAGTTTACATGCCTCACATTGCAGCGGCCTTGCAGGTGTCGGTTGGGCATTGTTGCATCTAGCCGAAATGGGTTATATCGAAGCCAATGATCTTGATAGTACCTTTAGTGATATCGATACAATACTGTCTAAAGAGTTGAGAACGGATCTTGCCAATGGTCAAACAGATTTCTTACACCAAGGACTAGGTATCGCGTTATATTTTCTTTCAAGGTTGCCTTCCGGTTTCGCGGGGGAACAATTACAATTTTTGGTGAAACAGCTTTGGGAGCACCGTATAATTTTGGACGGGGGCATCTCCTGGAAAGATCAATTCTCTACGATCAGCCAAACAACTCCCGGCAGGGATCTATTCAACCTCGGGTTAGCCCATGGCGTTCCGGCCATCATTACTATACTGTCTAAAATTTACAAGGCAGGCATCGAAAAAGAACTTTGTCACACGATGATAAATGATAGCATTCAATGGTTGTTAAGTACTAAAAACAATGACAGCTCCCCTACTATTTCCCTGTACCCTGTACTCATCGATGCAAAGGGGAATACGGCAGGAGACAGGCATAGCCGTTTAGGTTGGTGTTATGGAGATCTCGGTATAGCCTGCATGTATTTAAATGTCGGTATCAATACGCAAAATCAACAATACATATCCATTTCAGAAGAAATGTTTATGCATATTGCCAGGAATAGGGATATACAGAATGGTTCGGTTCACGATGCTTGTATTTGCCATGGTAGTTCAGGAATCGCATTAATGTTACAACAATCTTATAAGGCTTTTGGCAATTCATTGTTACAACAACGATCCAATTTTTGGTGGGAACACAGCCTTCAACAAAATACCTGGCCCGATGGCGCCGCGGGTTATAAATTTTACCACCATCCAAATTATACTACAAATTTCAACTTGCTTGAAGGAGTTTCAGGAATCGGGTTATCCTTGATACATTGCTTAGAACCAAGCCTTTCAGCTAATTGGGCGGGTGCATTACTCATCAATTGATAAATCTTATATTGTTTGATCTAAAAAATTATTTAAATTAGAAGTATTGAAAAAAAGGTGAACTCGAATTTTAAACCCGTCTAGGCTATGCTACTATGCCGCAAGCCTGCATTACTGATAACTTGAAAAACCATGATCCGCTTATTTTTTTTGGATAATCATCCATTGATTTTAGAAGGTTTGCGTGCCCTGTTAACCAACGAGGCAGATATAGAAATCTGCGGCGATGCTACTTCAGGACGATCCTGCTTAGATCGCCTGCAAATGCATCCTATAGATATCCTGTTGATGGATACCCATATAGCCGATATTGATAGCGTTCAGCTTGCAATCGAGATTAACCAGCAATACCCGTTGATCAAAATCTTGGCGTTGAGCTATCATAATGAAGACCCGAATATTCAAGGTATCCTCGCTTCAGGAGCGCATGGATGCTTGCTAAAATCGGCAGACAAGCAAGAATTACTATTTGCCATCTACAGCATCCATAAAGGCAGGACCTACTACTCAAAAGGCATTGATAATAAAAATCATGGTGGAAAGCAAAATCTCACCGATTCTAAACAATTTCATATCACGAAGCGGGAGAAGGAAGTATTGTCACTCATCGCAAACGGCCATACGAACCATGAAATAGCTGAAAAATTATTTATCAGCTCCGATACGGTCGACAGCCACCGGAGAAATTTACTGGGGAAATTAAAAGCCCGCAACACGGCTATGCTCATTAAATGCGCCTTCGCTTATCGATTGCTTCCGGAATTTTCCATATAGCCGCTCCCGGCGCATATAATTCCAGGATATTATACAACAAAAACTTCAAACCGGTGCTTATCACCATTTATAGCATGCTTCCTTCCTTTAAATTGATAAAATGAAGCTACTATTAGCATATATACTGTTGCAATCGATGGTATCGCGGGCTTATATTTGGGGGTGTTAAAAATTGTCGTTCTACTAAACCACTCTAAATTTCGCAGGGTTTAGTCCAACAACAATAATATTCAAACTATAGGGAAGCAGCTATGAGGTTGTTGTTAATATTTATTTTGCTAATTAGTGGCCTCGTGAAGGCTTCCGGTCAAGATAGGTCTCACCGGCATATATATGACACAATATTAGCACGCATCCATAAGGAACAACTGGACGCCGTACCAAGCATAACTAAATTGGATCAACAGGTTGGACAGATATTAAAAGGAATCGATCTAGAAACGGGTCGATGGAATAAAATTGATTATGCGGATCACCGGCGTATTAATCCGGGTTGGCTCCCGATATTAGGCGGGATCAGAAGTATGACAGTTGCGTATACGCTCCCCGGTAGCAAGTTTTACCAGGACGATGCTGTATGGTTTGCCGTCAATAAAAGCATCGATTTTTTCACCCACCAAGATCCATTGCCTTACTGCGACAATTGGTATATACAAGGGATTTCCAGGCCGCAAAAACTGTCATTAAGCCTGGTAAATATGGAATTTGGACACAAGAAACTGGTTGATTCCATTAAGCAAAGTTGTATCGACGCAATTTGCAAAGATACTGCTATCAATAGTCCCGGAAGAAACAATCCCCTGCACCGATTCAACTATGGGGCAAACAAGACCGAAATTGCCATAGGCTGGATCTACACCGCTGCACTGTTGCGGGATAAAAAAATGTTGGCAATCGGAAGCAAGGAGGCTTTCGCCCCTATCGAGCTCACCACTGGAGAAGGTATACAATACGACCTTTCATACGATATGCATTATGGTTATTTATATAATGGCGCTTATGGAGCCGTGTTTTTAAATAGCATCTTGAAAGCCATGCAATATACCCGCGGTACGGATTACGCTGTAACAGCTGAAAAGCTGGATTTATTCCGCAAATTCATTCTGGCATCCATATTTGGTATAACGAGGGGGCAATGGATCGATTGGAACACTGTCGGGCGGGGAATTTCAAGGCGTAATACCTTACTAAGAAATTACAGCGGCATCCTTTCGCAACTCGCTAAAATCGACTACCCTGCAAGGGCGTCCTATGAAGCGATCCGCTTGCGAAACACGGGAGAACGGCCAGCTTCTTACATGGTAAAACCTAGCCACGCGGTATATTGGAGTACTGATTACACGGTACACAACCGGCCGAACTATTTCTTTTCGATCCACGCCGTTTCCTCTAGGAATTTTTCCCAGGAAATAGGCAATAAAGAAAATATAAAAGGTTATTGGGGAGCAGAAGGAACTACTAACTTGCAAGTAAGGGGTGATGAATATTTCAATATATTTCCACTTTGGGATTGGGCCAAGTTGCCGGGAACGACCCTGCCGGATACGGTTCCCATCTTGGAAGATAAGGCGCCGGGCTCCGGCGATCGCCGCGGAACCAGTCCTTTTTGCGGCGGCGTATCTGACTCCTTGTACGGCGCAACAACTTATGTCATCAACGATGACCTCGGAACCAGCGCCAAAAAATCTTGGTTCATGTTTGATGAAGAAATAGTTTGCCTCGGCAGCAGCATCAGCTCCACCCTGCCTAACGACGTAAATACCACGCTGAACCAATGCGTATATAATACAGGGGATGGAATATATTTATCATCCCGGGGCTCAGTTGAACACTTGAATACATCTCTACACCGTAAAATAGCTCATCCCGATTGGCTAATTCATGATAGCATTGCATACCTATTCCCCGGTGATGAAATGATTGAATTAACAGTGGAAAATAGGCGAAGTGATTGGACGGTCATCACTGCAAACGGCGCCGCGTCAAACAAATTCATAGAGAACAAAAAGGTATTTCAGCTTACGATTCCGCATGGCACTTTCCCAGCGCAAGCAGCGTACAGCTACATCATAGTTCCAGCTATCAAATCACCCGGAGATTTAAAAACCTATTTAAAGAAAAATCATATTTCCATTGTTTGCAATAATGCTGATATGCAAGCAGTATACCACCGGGAATTAAAAATGTGGCAAACGGTATTCTTCAGGGCGAAGCAACCTTTAAACACGGGTAATTTTAAAATTAGTACGGATATCCCGGCAGTGGTTATGATCCGGGAAAAATCCAAGGGAAATTATGAATTGCATATTGCTGACCCCAGCCATTCACATCAACAGGTTACCATCATGATACAAAAAAACAAACATGGTAAAAGCCGACAGGTACGATTAAACTTACCACGGGAACCTTATGCCGGGCAAAGTGTATCAACAAGGTTCAGCCTTTAAAAGCATATTCTTTGTAGGCTCTCCAGGGCCCCCTTAAATATTCCCAGGTCTTTAATCCCGTTGCTTTTAAATTTCGGGGGATGAATCCCGGTAGCAATTGTTCATACAAGAGTTGTGCTTTAAATTGTGTAACCTTATTTTGGATAGTTATATGCGGGCGCAACAACTGGCGATCCTGTCTTTTTAAATACGGTTCTAAAGGCTGTTGTAACTGTATATGTAACCCGGTCAAAACAGGTGAAACCAACTCGAACAAGACCCCATTGGCAAAAAGTCGCGGACCTAAAACCGTAATATCAAAGCAATCCCTATGGCTGGCAGCCTCGATCGCTTCATGAACAAAGGGGATGTTCGGCAAATGGTGAAATAACGTGATATGCGCCGGCAAATAGTTAGCATGTGCCGGGAAATGGGTGGCACGCAAGCCATTAAAATATTGCATATCACGCGGATCCACTTCCAAGGTTAAAATAAGCGGGTGATTTGTTGCTAATTTCATCTGGTTTCAGTCATCATGGATACAGATATAATTGTAACTATGGTGTCTTGGTAAAATTAAAAAGGGTTATGAATGCCATCCATAACCCGGGTATACTAAATGAGTTGTAAAATCTTATTAATCGTCCTTACCATTTTGCGGGCTGTCACTTGATAATGCGCTGGTCTTGCCCTGCCGTAATTTCTTCCGGAATTTCTCACCCTTCAGCACCCAAAGTATAATGGATATCCAAATAAAGAGCGCTGCGGTTAAGATATAAGTTCTTTCAAGCGTTATCATTAGCTATAAGAATTAGCAGTCAAACAATGTAATTATTTAAAACCAATTTGACTTTTCCTCCTCATTTTTCACTACTTGCAAAGGCACTTCTTCCGGTGCAGATTCTGCAATTTCTTGAAGTTTTTCCAGCATCTCGTAGGCATCATGTTTTTCTATGACCCCATGTATTACTGCTTGCGGAGCAACTTCGATGGCGCTACAATACACATTTCCCCATACCAGGGCAGAATCTTGTACAGATGCTTGGGAAGAAACCACCAACAGGTCATCCACCTTGCCGGCAATTACCGCCTGATCCGCCATCACTTTCCCCTTGATATGCCCATCTTTTCCCAGCCATAAGCGCCCCTGTATATTTACATCCCCTTCAACTAATCCATTGATATAAATATTTCCTTTCAAGTTCAAGGGGCCTTGCAAAACCGCTAATTTACCGACACTGACATCAACTTTCCATTTAAACAACTGTTTCGCTAATACCATAATAATACCGATTAATTAGCGCTAGCGCTAGCCGCCGGTTCGCTATTATTAAAATAGGAGATAATGGATGTCGCATTGCCCAGGTCGATCCCTGCACATTTACCGGGATAGTTACCCGAAATCCTTACGGAATTATGCAGATAACCTACGCTCGTAATGTTTTCCGGGTCCGGTGCAACTTCTACATCGATAAACCCGGCAAATTCTTCGCGGAAAGCTTCTACTAATTCTTGATAATATGCGCCTCCACCCAATAAATATATTTTTGTACAGTTCTCAAGATCCAGGTCCGTAAAATAATTTTTCATCAAGGGGGAGATCACTTCCCGGTAATATTGTTGCAAGATGGTTTTGCGCGTATTGGCAAGATCAATCCTTTTACGGTTGGTAAAGAGCGAACCCTTTACGAAGGCATCATCCAATTGGTGTTCGTTTTTCATCTCCAGGAAATATGCCTGGTTCAGCTCCCTCCCGAGATTATTTACCGCGTAGCGAATGCCGTGGGAAGAGAAACAAGTCCTGTGAACAAGTCCATCCGGCGACACTAAACCGCCCTCGACAGTTCCGAAACCTAAGCTGACAGCAATAAAGTTTTCATCTTCCGGGATTTGTAACATCTTTTTCAAGCCGATAATACCGCCTACGATCTCCGGTAAGATTTCGAAATGCTCAATATCGAACAAACCCTTCTTGATACTACCTTGCAGGTTATACGTTTTGGTATCGTATTCCACCATGAAGTGGCGTTTCTTAAGAAATTGTTCCGCTGCTTGCTTATAAACATTATAAGTAGAAAAAGGGAAACCCATGGTAATAGCACAAGGAGATTGGATTTTATCCGCCAACACTACCATGGCCGCTTTAAACAATATCTCGAAATCCTCTTCTTGCGGAGAAGTATTCGTGACCCTGCCAGGGTTGATACCACCTTTCTTGGCAAGATTGCCCACGAGATACCAATTTTCGTCTTTCTTGATTTTCAGACCATTCACGAGGTCTTTCGAAGAATTCTCTGTATTGCCATAGGATGTTTCATATACACTCGGCAAGTTTAGGGTAGTTACGTTCATTGTGAGAAGGGATTGATTGTTGTTTAGTCCTTGAAATTAAAGAATACAAATTAATAAATCATTAAATTCATATAATTAATTTTATAATATCTTTAATTATCAAGGGCATCAAATTCAATAATTTAGGTTTTCAGAATTGTATTCTTTCCCGTTTGCTATCAAAATTAGGGGATTAATGGATAGAATGCAACGGTATCGCATGAGATTCCCGATAAATTTCTGTTGCGATGAGAAGAAAAAGCGCCAAATCCCGGTCGGAGAACTTCAGCCTTAACTGCGATAACGCCTTGGCTTTATGCTCTTTCACGGTAAATAACGAAAGGTTCAGTTTCGCCGCGATTTCATCCAGTTTTAATCCATCGAAGTAAAACATGCGGAAAACTTCCTGCCTTTTGGGAGAAAGTTGTGCTATCTCTGCATAAATAGACTGCATGAGTTCTGAACGGATCATTCGTTGCAAGATATAATCATCCTGTTGTTGCACATCCAGGTATAAAATCTCCTTTTGATAAGCGTGTTTGACTTTCGCATGCCGCAAATTATTCAAGCAGGCATTCCGGGTAGTGGTATATAAAAAACTCTTTATACTTTGTGGATGATCGAAATCGTTGTGACGGTTCCATAATTTCACATAACTATCTTTCACGATATCTTCGGCCTCGGCCATATCGTCCAATAGTTGATCCGCAAAAAAGCACAAAGCCTTGTAATACTGTTTAAAAAAAGCATCAAAAGCCTTGGGATCACCATCTCGGAAAGCAGGGATGATTTCCTCCAACATATCCGGTTGCTCCATCATTCCATGAAATTATTCGGTACACATTTAGATATTGGCTGATTCTCGAAGCGGCTAAGCTAAAAAAATTATATGAATTAGCACGCACTTTTATGATGGGTCTCTTTTTCATTTTTTTTTTTGATCCCGGCTAGTTCGTTTTACAGGCGAAGGTGTTTTAACAGCAATTACATTATCAACCAACACCAATTGTTGTACAAATGAAAGATTTTAAAAATTTGTTCTATGGCTTAGCCACGGCCGTTCTAGCATGTTCAATATATGCTTGCTCCGGTCCTGCTGCACCACCGGAACGAAAAAAGATGCCCGCCATTATGGATGATGGCTTCGCCGGGGATATTCCCTTGCATGCATTCGCGGAAGAAAATTCGCAAACCGGCTTACCCTTCGCCACGGGGAATGTAGATTTATTTACCGGCGGCAAAGCGGTCTCCTATTATTCGGTATCCTTACCGGATATTGGCTTAGACTCGATGGCTTTATCCCTCGTAAACAATTACCAACCATTATTGATCCCGATGCTGGCCAACGTACCATCGGGAAAGGGTCTTATCCTGGATTTAAGAAGTAATGCCAAGGGCAGCGAACGTGCCGATTACAAGGTATCTATCGCTGGCAGGCAATTTCCTTTAACCATCCTCTGGAACCAATCCAGCGCTTACAGGGTAGGCTCTTTTATTGCTGCGGTCAAGGGTTTAAACCAATTAGAAGGTTTCCAATCAGAAACCAACTTAGCCAATTTCTAACAACATCATCCCGTTTCAAGTCCCCAATTATTTCTTACTAATTAATCATCTGAACCTAAGCTATGAAGAAATATGCTTATTTGAGCCTATGCTTGGCTTTGGCTTCCTGTGCGATTTTCAAGGGCGGAAAGAAGAAAAATCAAAAGAAATCCCCCGCAACAACCACGGCAACCAAACCAGCTACGCCTGCAAACAAAAACGGCGTGAAGCCTTTTAAAACGATTATCAAACCGGGCTTTCAACACCACGAAGGATTGTTTACAGTTCATAACTCGGTAGCATTCGACAGCTTGTTCTTCGAAATACCCGACAGCCTGTTCGGCCGCGATATCATGGTCATCAACAGGATCAGTAAAATGCCGGGCGGTATGCATCTATATGCCGGGGAATCGCTGGACGAAAGCATGATCTCCTTCGAGAAAGGACCGAACGAAAATATCCGCATCCGCTACCGCTACGTAATCAGCGATGCAGATTCTACTAATGCCATTTCGCGTGCCGTTAAAAACTCTAATAACGACCCGGTTATCGAAACATTACCCATCAAGGCTTACGGTAAAGATTCTTTAAGCTACGTGGTGGATGTTAGCAAGATGATCAAGGACAACAGGAGCCTTTTTAACAACGTAACCAATTCGAGTTTCACCAAGAATATCGAGGCCCGCAGCATGCGCGATCACGAAGTATTGGATGTTACGGCATACCCGATCAATGTAAACGTGAAAACCCTGAGAAATAATGAATCCAAGGGTGATTCGCAAAAAGGTGTCGAAAAGGTTCCCGTTTCCGTTGAAACGATTACTTCGTTCGTATTACTTCCGAAAGTGCCAATGCAACGCAGGATATTTGACCCGCGCGTAGGCTTCTTCGCTGATTACAGCTATGAATATGCCGATGATCAACAAAAGATCAACATTGCAAAATTTATCAACCGCTGGAGATTGGAGCCAAAACCGGAAGATGTTGAACGCTACAAACGTGGCGAGCTGGTTGAACCGAAACAGCCGATCGTGTATTACATCGATCCCGCAACACCTAAGCAATGGCGTAAATACTTGATCTTAGGGGTGAATGACTGGCAAAAAGCTTTTGAAGCAGCTGGTTTCAAAAACGCGATCATAGCGAAGGAATGGCCTGAAAATGACAGCACGATGCATTTAGATGATGCGCGCTATTCATTTATCAACTACTTCCCTTCCGAGATCGCTAATGCTTACGGTCCTAATGTGCACGACCCCAGGAGCGGACAAATCATCCAGTCCCACATCGGATGGTATCATAACGTGATGCAATTGGTGCACGACTGGTATATGATCCAGGCAGGTCCAAATGATCCGCAAGCGCGTAAAGCGAAATTCGACACTGAATTGATGGGTCAATTGATCCGATTCGTATCATCCCATGAAGTTGGTCATACCCTGGGCTTACGTCATAACTTCGGTAGCAGTAGCAAAACACCTGTTGACAGCCTGAGGAGCATTTCTTACCTGCGCAAACACGGCCATACAGCCAGTATCATGGACTATGCCCGTTTCAACTACGTGGCGCAGCCCGAAGATCACATCCCGCAAGAGTTGCTTTTCCCGCGCATCGGTGAATATGATACCTGGGCCATTAAATGGGGTTACAAGGACAATTTCACCCCCGATGATAAGGAAGATAAGAAGATCATGAACCGTATGACTACGGCCGCATTACAACAAAACGACCGCCTTTGGTTCGGGGATGGCGAAACCATGCAAACAGATCCGCGCAACTTGACCGAGGACCTGGGTGATGATGTCATCAAGGCTAATACCTACGGTATCAAGAATTTGAAACGCGTGATGGACGGCTTGCCAAACTGGACACAAGAAAGTTCCGGTTTCCACAATACGATGGCGGAAATGTACAAGCAAGTACAATCGCAATATTTCCGTTATATGAACCATGTGATCCGCCAAGTGGGCGCCACCATGTTTACCATTCATGTAGGCGATTATAGTAACCCCGCATATGTTCCGGTATCCCGAGAAAAGCAAGTAAGGGCATTGAAATTCTTTAACGATGAATTATTCAATACCCCGAACTGGTTACTGGATTCGAAAGTAACGGATATCGTCGGAAACCCTGATAAAGATGACTTCCTGATGGATTTACAGGCGCGGGTAATCAACACATTGCTGGACGCCAAAAAATTAAATGCTATCATAGGCAATGAAAACCGCTTCGGTGATAAGACTATAGGAATCAAGGAGTTTTTGAGTATCTTGCACAATGGGGTTTGGAATGAATTGAACGACAGCCATTTGAAAATAGACACCTATCGCCGGCCACTACAAAAAGCCTATATCGGGGCATTATCAGCCATATTGTTAGCCACCGAGGCAGATGTTCGCGAATCAGATGCAGCCACCATCGCCAATGCAGAGTTGCAACAACTCGACAAACAAATAAAACAAGCCAGTACGCGCACTTCTGACTTCTTGACGAAAGCTCACTTATCAGATCTTTCCAGCAGGATTAAGAAAGTGTACTCTAATTAATCGACCGAAATTGTTTAGCATGCCATCATCAGCGCAAAATAACGACCAGCACCTTGTTCACACAGCCGAATACATCGCTGCCTTGTTCTTGAAAAAACTTCAAGGGCAGGTAAGCCATGAAGAACAATTAATACTGGAGCAATGGCTCGCCCGGCAATCCGATGAAAACCGGGAATTTTTAGAAGCAACGACAGATTGGCCTGCCATAGAGGCGCATATTCAGAAATTTTACCATCTGGACACGGAAGCGGCGTTGCAAGATGTATGGACACGCATAGAACAAGCACCGGTTAAAGAAACAAGGGTCATTAATATGAACAGGTGGTTGAAGATTAGCAGCGCGGCAGCCATTGCCGCCCTGTTAATCGGCAGCGCCTGGTGGTTTACTCATAAGCACTCTATAAATTCCACAGAACTTCCAGGAACGGCACATTATGCAAATGATGTGCCGCCGGGAAGTAACAAGGCCTTATTGGAACTGGCCGATGGCAGCACGATTGAATTGGACAGCAACCGCAACGGCAAACTTGCCCAGCAAGGAAATAGTACCGTTGTTGCCAATGGAAAAGGCGATATCAGTTACTTGCCTGCCGGTGCTGAAGATGCCTCCACTGCCGTTACTTATAACAGGGTAACGACTCCAAAGGGAGGAACTTTCAAGGTAGTATTGCCCGATAATACGATCGTTTGGTTGAATGCAGCTTCTTCTATCCGCTACCCTACATCGTTCCGGGGCAAAAACCGCGAAGTTCAGATTACGGGTGAAGCATATTTTGATGTTGCCGCCCTGGCACAGCAACCTTTCAGGGTAACGGTACAAAGAAACGATCATGCACCGATAACAGTAGATGTATTGGGAACAGAATTTAACATCCAGGCTTACCCCGGGGAAACTGTTCACGCAGCAACGCTGGTGCAGGGTAAAGTAAGGGTCAAATTGCTGGAAAACAGTTCCATTTTACAAGCAGGACAACAAGTCATCGTGGATCAACAACAGGAGATGCAAACACGTCAAGCCGACCTATCAGCAACATTAGCATGGAAAAACAATCTATTCAACCTACAAGATGCTTCCATCCAGGATATTATGAATCAAGTGGCCAGGTGGTATAATGTAGAGGTAACATATGAAGGTTCCATCAATCAACAATTTGTCGGTAAAATCCCGAGAAACATGAATCTTTCCAGTGTCTTGGAAATTTTAGAATCAACCGGGTGGGTGCGCTTCCGCTTGGAAGGCCGGCACTTAACCGTTATCGCCCGCCAATAGTGGCGGGACATTTAAACCGCTTAATTGATCATGAAATATATTTCAACCAAAATCCAATTTTCCCGGGAACTTTTCTCTAAAGCCCGGGCAGGCAAACCGGCCTTGTTAAAGCTCGGGACAACAGCACTCCTGTTGTTCATTTCTTTTCAAGCCCTGGTAGCTCAAACGGTGAAGCTTAACGCGAACAAAACACCGTTCGAAAAAGTATGTAAACAAATTGAAAAACAAACAGGTTATTATTTCGTTTATGCAAAAGACTTAAAAGACAAAGCACTCCCGGTAACGGCAGTGGTGAAGGACGAGCCCATATCAAAAGCTTTGGAAATCGTTTTCAAAGACCTCCCCTACAGTTATAAGGTTGTAGACAAAGTTGTATCAGTTAATACAGCCGAGCCCAAACCGATTCCCGGATCAACAAGTGCTATCAGTGATACTTTCACCCTTTACGGTCAAGTTTTTGACCAGGGAATCCCGAACGGTGGATTACCCAATGCTTCCGTCATGACGCTAACTACCAAGAGGATGACTTTAACCGATGCCACGGGTAACTTCGTGCTGCACGGGGTGAAGTGGGAAGAAAAGTTAGTGGTTAGGTATATCGGTTACGAAGATTATACGACTACGACTTCTTCTAATTTGAAACGGAGGATTATAATTATGAAGTTGGCCAATAACCAACTTGATAAAGTGGTGGTAACTGCCTACGGTAAAACAAGTAACCGTTTCAATACGGGTAACATCATCACGATTTCCGGGAAAGAAATCGAAGACTTACCTTTCCAAAACCCGCTCATGGCTTTGGAAGGCAGGGTACCCGGCCTCGTAATATCACAGGTAAACAGCGATCCCAGCTCGCCATTCAAAATAGAAATACGCGGAAGAAATTCACTGAATCCAACAATACCCACCGATCCATTAATCATTGTTGACGGTGTTCCGATCGGCCCGCTCGATTTAATCAAAAGCACGCAAACTTCCGGCAATTTAGACATCTCTCCCGGTTTGGATCAATCCGGTATCTCCGCTGGCTATACCGGCGGACAAAGCCCTTTATTCGGGATCAACATGCATGATATAGAATCTATCAGTGTATTGAAAGATGCGGATGCAACAGCCATTTATGGTAGCAGGGGCGCCAATGGTGTGATTATTATCAAGACGAAGAAGGGTGAATTCGGGGAAAATAGGGTCAACGTAAATGTGAGCAAAGGCTTTACCCACCCTAGCCGTTTTTACAACTTCCTGGATACGGATCAATACCGCGCCATGAGGAAGGAAGCATTCGCCAATGACGGGATCGAAATCAGCTCCGACCCAACCGCCCCCGGTTATGCGCCGGATTTATTGATCTGGGATTCTACCAAGTACACGGATTGGGGTAAATATTTCTACGATGCTTTAGGTCAAAGCACGAATGCCAGCGCGAGTGTAAGCGGTGGAAATAAATTGAGTACGTATAGAATAAGCGGCGCTTACTTTGACCGTCAGAATATCGGTCAAAGGGGCGGAACGAAAAATATGAGTTTGAGTACCAATTACGGCATCAGGAGCAAAAACGAAAAATTCATGTTGAACATGAGCTTAAACGTAGGTAAAAATAAGGTCGATGCCATCAATACAAGTGATAAAAGCACCCTCCCTCCCAATGCACCGGATCCTTTAAAATCCAATGGGGAATTGAACTTTGATGAATACAGGGGTATTTATCAATTTCCCTTGGCATTCAAATCTTTAAAACAAGCTTACAATTCGAATACGGACAGGATATCAGGTAGTGTCAACCTAAGTTATAATATCATTAAAGGATTGGATTTCACTGCCACTCTAGGTTATGACAACTCCAATATGGAAGCTAAAAGCATGATTCCAGTAGCCGCTTCCGACCCGGTATCAAATACGCCCCCTACCGGTTCAGTAAATAACGGGACCACGAAAAACACTAGCTTAAACTTTGACCCTACCTTAGTGTACAATAAGAGTATCGGCCAAGGTATTTTTACAGCGATGGTCGGGTTTACGTATAATTCCAAGGAAACATCCTCCAAATTTATAAGGGCAACAGGCTTCACTTCTGATGACCTGATTAACTCGATGAGTAATGCTCCTAATATTAGCGTGAATGACCGTTCCGCAGAATATAAATATGCAGGGTTGTATTCTCAAATCGGCTACAGGTTCAAAGAGCGGTATTTAATAAACTTTAGCGGAAGAAGGGACGGCAGCAGCAGGTTCGGTGCAGATAACCGCTTTGGTAACTTCGGTTCCATCGGCGCCGGCTGGATCATCACGGAAGAACCTTGGATGAAAACCTTCATTCCAAATATCCTTACCTATATGAAGTTCAGGGGTAGCTACGGAAGTACGGGTAGCGACCAGGTAGGAGAATACCAGTATTTGACCCAATGGGGTAATAATATAGCAGCTAATGGAGATTTTACAGTTTACCCTTACAACGGGGTTGTGCCGATTATTTCCTTACTGCACGCCAATAATGAATTTCACTGGGAAAGGAATAACAAGTTAGAAGGAGCTATCGAGTTCCAGTTATTCAGAAAGATCAACGTGAATGCCTCCTGGTATAAAAACTTATGCGACAACCAATTGGTATCATACCCTACGGGGATCTTCACGGGTTATACGTCCTTTACTGCCAACCTACCGGCCAAAGTAGAGAACAAGGGCTTCGAATTAAATATCACCGCGCAAATCATGCGCAGTGCAAACTTTTACTGGAATGTTGGCTTTAACACCAGTAGAAATTCGAATACGATCTTGGCATTTCCCAACCTGGAATTGTCACCCTACGCTAACCGCTACAAGATCGGCGGATCAACCAACGACCGTTTCTTGTTGGAATATAACGGCGTAGATCCAGAAACCGGGGAGTTTACTTACACGGATGCAAATTAGGACGGGAAAATCACTATAAACAACAGTGCATTCCCCGGAACAGAAGATGACGACAGGATCGTTGTTCTTCCCTTCGCGCCCAAATTTTACGGCGGGTTTACCAATAGCTTCCGATATAAAGGAATTACGTTGCAGTTTAACGGCAGTTTCAGCAGGAAGTTTGGCTACAGTTCCATTGCTTCTTCCGCGGGAGGTATGAGAAACATAACCCAGTACGTGTATGATCACCGTTGGCAAAAACCGGGCGATGTTGCCCTCATTTCAAAATTGACTACGCTAAGTAATCCTAACAATGGCAACTTCGGTATTTCTACAGGTGCATACAAGATGATCAACATCTTTGAAATCAATACGCTTAGAATGGGTTATCAATTACCGGCAAATTTTGTCAAGAAAATAAAAATGACGACAGTAGGATTTAACTTCTCCGTTACCAACTTACTGAAAATTACGGGTGAAAAAGATCGCGATCCGGAAATACCTTATACATCTTTAGCAGGATTACCAACTGCCAGGGATTTCATGTTCGGTATCAATTGTAGTTTCTAACCAGTAAAAGTATATTAAGATGTTACGATATAAAAATCATTCTAAATTATTTATATCACTTTGTTTAACAGGAATTTTGTTTTACGGCAGCTCCTGTAGCAAATTGATCGAAGTAGATCCCCCTGCCGGCTCAATAACTACGGAAAAGGTTTTCGAATCGGATGTTAAGGCTTATAGCGCCATTGCTGCTGCTTATTCCAAGATGATGTACAATTCCCATCAAATTAATGCAACCAATGGTGGTATTACACTTTATACCGGTATTTTATCGGATGAAATGGAAAGCAGGGTATCGGCTAATGATCCTGAATACTCAGAATTACAGAACAACAAAATCTTAAAAACTAATAGTATTGTTAGTAGCATTTTTTGGGCTTCCCTTTACGAATCCGTTTATATATCAAACTCCATTTTAAACGGTATCGAGTCATCCAGCTCCCCGGCATTGTCGGACGAATGCCGGAGGCTCGTAACCGGTGAAGCCAAATTTATAAGGGCATTTAGCTACTTTTACCTGGTTAACTTATTCGGGGATATCCCGCTCCCGTTAAGTTATGATGCCAACAAAACCATTCAACTGACACGTTCCCCCGTTGCAGATGTTTACAAGCAGATAGAGCATGATTTATCCGATGCCTGCCAGTTGCTTCCAACTGATTATTCCCAATTCGGTGGAGAAAAAGTTCGGGCTAACCGTTGGGCTGCCTTGGCATTGATGGCAAGGGTGAAACTGTATGAAGAAAAATGGGAAGAAGCTAAGTTATACGCTGATACGGTTATCAACGAAGGTAATTTCCAGTTAGTTACCCCGGATAAAGCGTTTTTAGCCAATAATGATGGCGTCATACTTCAATTTAAGAACTATGAAGGAACTTCGTATTTAATGTCTGAGCCGGATCTGTCTGTACCCCTGATTAGGCTTTCACAATTATCGCCGGCCGATGTTGCAGTATTTACTGATCCCAGCGTTTTCCCGATATACTTCGGATACGGTTATTATTTAAATGACTTTACCTACAGGAACGAGATCATCGATCAATTCGATATCACTGACAAACGCCGGGCTACTTGGATTGACAGTGTACCATGCCCAAACATAGAACCTTATAATGGCAGGGTTTATTACTATTCTGTAAAATACAGGGGATTATTGAATGTGAGCAAACCTGATCTATATTACATGGTGCTTCGCTTATCAGAACAATACCTTGTTAGGGCGGAAGCAAAACTACATTTAAATGATATCGACGGCGCTTTGAACGATATAAACGCGGTAAGGGAAAAAGCGGGCTTAGCAGGCTTGCATGACCTCGATGAAAATACTGCCATGCAAGCATTGCAAAATGAGAACCTGTTTGAGTTCATCGGTGAATGGGGTCACCGTTGGTTCGATTTGAAACGCTGGGGCAAAACAGAAAGTGTTCTTTCAACAATTGAGAACAAAAAACCCTGGTCGAACCATTCCTTACTAATGCCCATCCCGGATGACGAATTAATCCGTAGTCCACAATTAACGCAAAATCCGGATTATTGACAAGTAGCCTCCTTCCGCCGATAATTTTAAACTAAGGTTGTTACAACTAAAGTTTCATCCTTAAAAAGTAAGCATAGTCATCTTTCATATGTTTGTGTTGATTTAAGTCCCCTAGGCAATAACTTGATGTGGGTTATTGCCGGGGGACTTCGCTATTTGCCCGGATTTCTCTTTCTGAAAACGATGTTTTCCTCGACATATTCATCTTTGATCGATGGATCAAGGATAAAATCAAACCGGGATAATAATTTTTGGGAAGCCTGGTTATCCTTATGGGTATATGCTTCCACGAGCTCTAATTTTAATATATCGAAGGCAAACGAAAGAACCATTTTCAAGGCAGCGCTCATAATTCCTTTCCCTTGGTGAACCGGCAGCAATTCGTAGCCAATTTCCCCACATTTTCCATCTGCGGTTATATTCCATAAACAGATGGTTCCCAACAGCTCATCTTCCGGCGAATGGGAATGCGTGGTAACTACCCAATAGTACGAGATTCCTTTATCAACGGCTTCTTCTATTTTTTGATAAAACGCTTCTACATCAGCTTTCTCCTTCGGCGGATCACGTTTTATATATGTCAAAACCTGGGGATCGGATCTTAGTTGCCACAAAAGATCGATATCCTTCCTTTCCAAGCCCCTGAGCAAAATATTATCCCGTAGTAAGTTTTGTTGAGCTTTCATTTGAATAGTATTATGATTTAATTATTGTTAACCGTTGTTGTCCGTACAACATTGATTTTTTCTAATTTAATATTAACGGTTTCCCGGTAGATTTCAATACGGGCATCGGGGCATTCCAAACTTTTAATTTTGTTACCAACAATTTGTATAACTCATCAGTCTTCTCTTTGTTCAATTTCGACAGGTCATTGGTTTCCCCGATATCTTGCTTCAAATTATACAATTCTCTCCGTCCATCACGCAAATGCAGGACAAGCTTCCAATCACCTTGCCGTATAGCGCTGCAATAGTTGATACCCGGCCCATCGCGGGGAATCCATTTATTTGGAAAATGCCATACAAAAGTTCTTGTATCATCTTTAAAACCCGGTTTTTTCAATATCGGCATAAAGCTGATGCCGTCTACCGTTTGAAGGGTTTTATAGCCTGTAATTCCTGCCATTTCTAAGATTGTCGGGAAAAAATCTTCGATAATTACCGGTTGATGAGTTACCGTTCCGGCAGCAACCTGCCCGGGCCAGGCAACGATCATCGGTTCCCTTGTACCACCTTCATATACGGAGCCTTTCCCGGCGCGTAGAGGTAAATTTTGGGTATGCGCCGCACCTCCCCTTTGTGAACTCAAACTCAAACCTCCATTATCGCTCATAAAAATGATCACGGTATTTTTCTCGATATGATGTTGTTCCAAGAAATCCATCACATCCCCCAAGCTTTTGTCCATGCCTTCCAACAAGGTCGCGTATTTGGCTTCGCGGATGTCCATCCCTGCATCGATGTACTTTTGCAAATACCTGTCATCTCCTTGAATCGGTGCGTGTACCGCGTAGTGCGCTAAATTTAAATAAAAAGGTTGTTGTTGATTCACCGGGAACTCCAATGCTTTCAAGGCTTCCAAGGTTAAAGCTTCCGTAAGAAAAGTTCCGGTATTATAATATTCTTCTAAGTCGGGAACAGATTGAGCCGAGTTTTTACCGGGTTTATTTCCGTAAAATTCCTCCGACAAATAACTTTGCGGATGCCCCGCAGCATGCCCGGAAATGTTTATGACATAACCTAAATTTCTAGGGTTAGCGCCCGTGGTGCCCATCGGGCCCCAATGCGCTTTACCGGCATGCACCGTAAAATAGCCATTATCCTTTAATAATTGCGGGTAAGTGGTTGCCGCGAATGATGTACGATCCGGCTTGCCGGTGGTGATCCCGTTATAACGCCAATTGGCAGGTAAAAACATACTATCGGCGTTGTCAGTAGGCTGATTTTTCCTCGGGGATGTCCAATTGGTAACGCCGTGGTGAGCAGCATTCATCCCGGTCAATAAACTCAACCTAGAGGGTGTGCAAACGGGCGTAGCATAAGCATCTGTAAATATCATCCCCTTGGCAGCAAGGCGTTCCATATTGGGTGTATGATAGATGAAGTTGAAGCCCTGCTTTTTCCCGCTGAAGGGAACCGTATTATCCATCCAACCCATATCGTCTACCAAGAAAACAATAATATTCGGACGTTCTTGGGCATAAGTAGCAAGGGATATCGTGGCCAAAAATAAGAGTAGCATGCATTTTTTACACATAAGCGGAATTTAATTAGCTAGTTGCTAAATATAAAACTTAAAGTGTAAAAACTACACCACGTTTGTACAAAAGGTAAATATGCTGTATCTTAACCACGCTTTATTGGACCTATTTTTGCATCCATCAACAGAAAAAAGAATACTTATGCTTAGAAAAAATTTGCTTTTCGGAGTAGCCAGCTTACTCTTGGCAAGTTCTACGATCGCAATGCCCATCGCACCATCTAATACTTTTGAAATGATCCAAGATCAAATAAAACCCAAGGATCTCATCGGTCGTTGGGATATCACGGTTGATCAAGATGGTAAACCGGCTCCTTCCTGGTTGGAAGTTGACTTATCCGGCTACCGTACTTTGGTGGGAAGGTTTGTCGGGGTAAGCGGTAGCGCACGCCCTATCTCGGAAGTACATTTCAATAACGGGAAATTTGATTTTAAGATTCCACCGCAATGGGAAGGGGGCGATAAGGATTTTGTAATACAGGGAGAAGTTACTGCCGATGGAATCAAGGGAACCATCGAGACCAGCGAAGGCAAAACCTACCCGTTCACGGGTGTTAAAGCGCCTTCATTGCGGAATACCGGCGCGAAGCCATCCTGGGGAAAAGCGATACAATTATTCAACGGTAAAGACCTTAGCGGCTGGAAAGCCATGGGTCATAACCAGTGGATCGTACAGGACGGCATCTTAACCAGCCCTAAGTCCGGCAGCAATTTGGTATCTGAACAAAAATTTAAAGATTTCAAACTGCATATTGAATTTAAATATCCTAAAGGCAGCAACAGCGGCATTTACCTGAGGGGAAGGCACGAAGTACAAATCCTCGACAACTCGAAAGATGAACATCCGGACAGCCACCTCTTTAGCGGCGTATACGGTTTCCTGACCCCGAGTGAGATTAATTCCCTGGGGCCTGACCAATGGCAATCTTATGATATTACGTTGATTGGCCGCATGGTAACCATCGTTGCCAATGGAAAAACGGTAATTAGCAACCAGGAGATCCCGGGTATAACCGGTGGCGCTTTAGATAGTAATGAAGCTGAACCCGGTCCAATTTATATCCAAGGTGATCATGGCCCGGTACAATTCCGTAAAATTACTATCACCCCTGCTAAATAATTCAAACGAGCTTCATAATAAAAACTCCCGGTATGATCATTATACCGGGAGTTTATTATAGCAAAAATTTTATTATTATATCAATATTATCCGACTAAATATTCACTGAAAAAATTAATCGTCCTCAAAAGTTCGATTCAATGCCTACCTGCTCATTTCTTGTACTTTTTGCTTGCCCAGAAGAGGTACCAAAAAAAGGCACAAATAGGCCATTACGGCAGCCAATTTGATCGCTCGATCTAGCTTTTGTACTACCGTGTAGCCAAGCTACCGTTCGCTATCAACGGTACTAAGTTCCGGTTTTCTTGACGGGGCTGAATACATCTCCCTTCACATAAATCCTTGACCAGTAAGATATTTAAGTACATTTAAAGCAATTTTAGCCGGACAACAATGTATTATATGTAAAAATGTTAAGCCATTAGAAATTAGATATTGTCTTGTTACTATTGTCCTTCTACTAAAGATAATTTTTGTTCTACTTCATAAATTCTTTCCAACCAGTACTTCTTGGCTTCTTCATTAGAAACCGCCTCTTTTTTCGACCTCCTGACCCTGGGTATCTTTGCTAAATATTCCCAACTTTTGCTAATCTCACGATCCCTAGCAGCTTTATCTCCAGGCGCTACCCTTGCTCTCCAAAATGCCAATTGCTGTTGAAAAGCCAGCATCTTTTCCCGCAAAAAAGCTATTAAACGCTCCCTGTCTGCCGGTATGTAACCGGGGCCTGTACAACCGCATGAATGAAATGTAATCCCAACGGAGTATAAACTTTTAACATGTTGCCATGACTTAATATCCTTGGAAGCAGGCGCTTTAAAGTCCAAACCCATATCGGCCATAAGATTCCCACATTGCGGGCACTTTGCCGGAGATGTTTCATTCATATCACGGTTCACATCTTTAAGTAGCTTCCTTTTAAACACTTTTTTACATTCAAAGCAAGCATAATGAGGCTTATAAATACTCATGGCATAGCGACACATACGCACCAAAGATTGTCTGGTTAAATAAAGTGGAATCAGGTGCAAATTTAAAAATTTCCACGGCATTTTTAGGATATCGCGACAGGATATCATGGTCCCTTCATATTGAGTCAATTACACTTTAATATCATTATTATTTTTCATTATTGTCCGACTACATTTTAACCGGGGAGTACTTTTGATCCATCAATAGTTCGATTCAATGTTTATCTGCTCGTTTCTTGTACTTTTTTGCTTGCCCAAAAAAGGGCACAAATTGGCCATTACGGCCGCCAATTTGATCGCTCGATCCAGCCTTTCTGCTACTGTATGGCCAAGCTACCTTTCGCTATCAACGGTGCGAAGTGCCACGGTTCTCTCGGCGGGGGGTGAATGTATCATCCTTCGCTTATATCCTTGACCAGGTAAGGAATTCAAGAACCATAAAAGCATTTTTAGTCGGACAACAATGATTATTTTTCATAATAATAATCCGGTTACAGATGTAACCGGATGTTAAAATCATCAACATAATCAACCTAAACAATCTAAACCATGTTGACCTTACCAAAACATTATTCGTGTTATACAGGCTAGCCTTTCAACTTATTGTCCAATACTTTCTCAATCCTGCTTAACAATTCATCGATATGAATTTTCGTCATCGCATCCGTTATTGCCGGCTGCGCATTCTGTAGTTTTGTTTTCAGCACTTTCAAACGGTGACGCACTATTGAAGTAATATCCGTTTCCGCGTACTCGGGATTGTCAGATAAAACGATGGCTTGCAAGTTTCCAACGTAAGCTTTCTGTAAATTCCGGCGGTGCATGCTGGTAATTTTCCCGGTGGAAAGTTCTCTCCATAAACCGTTTTCCACTGCTTCAAGATATGCATCGGGCGTAATTGCGGCCGCGCCGAAACGATCATTCAAAACCATGATTTTGTGTAAAATTTCCTCGCCGAGTAAGGTATTCAAAGTTTTTACCTGGATATCCATCACGAAATCGGGGTATTCCGGTGTTCCTATCTTGTTGATTACCTTTGGATCCAACAACCAATCCGGCGTCGTAAACACTTGCTTATCGAAGAAATCCAACGCTTCTAATGTTTGTGCTTTCGTAACGGGCGCCACTGTTTCCTTCTCCAAAGATTCGCTCATCGGCGTATATTCAACGGAAGCAATGTTTCTCATGACATGCGTTACATAGCGGGTATACGTTTTCTTTACTTCAGCATACATTTCCGCCATTCCTTGGTAGATGCCACCTTCTACTTGCGTCCACTCTTCCAGGTGCTGCACCAGGCGCTGCAAATTCTTAATACCGTAAGTATTCGCTTTCATATTATTATCGCCCAAGTCCTCCGTTTGACAACGCGGATCTTCTTTAACGGTTTCACCATCACCAAACCAGAGCCGCGGGTTCTTGGCCAGTCTTTCGGTGATCAACCGGTTCATCATTTTCTTATCCTCTTCGAAGCTAGCGGCATCATTATACCTATACCCCCATTCAATGGCCCATTTATCGTATTCGTGGATACCCGGGAATAATAATTCCTGCGGGATATGATCTTCCGGCTGCGCCACGTAGTTGAAACGCGCATAATCCATGATACTGGCCGTGTGGCCATGTTTGCGCAAGTAGGAGATGCTCCTCAGGCTATCTACCGGGGTTTTACTGCTGCTACCGAAGTTATGTCTCAGCCCCAAGGTATGACCAACTTCATGGGATGACACGAAACGGATCAGTTCACCCATCAACTTATCATCGAATTTCATCTTGCGGGCGGCAGGATCATTTACCGCTGCTTGGATCATATACCAATTGCGCAATAACTTCATCACGTTATGGTACCAACCGATTTGTGTTTGAATAATTTCTCCCGTACGCGGATCGTGGATGTTCGGTCCGTATGCATTCGTTACCTCGGAAGGCAAATACCGGATGAAAGAATACCTCGCATCGTTTAAATGCGCTAAGGCTGAATCTTCATTTTCCCATTCTTTAGCGATGATTGCATTTTTAAACCCGGCTTGCTCGAATGCTTTCTGCCAATCGTTGACACCCGCGATTAAGTATGGCCGCCATTTCTTCGGCGTAGCGGGGTCTATGTATATTACGATCGGCTTGGCCGGTTCTACCAGGATACCCTTTTTGTACTTGGCCAAGTCTTGCGGCTTCGGCTCTAATCTCCAGCGTTGAATAAAACTACGTTGTTCTACCTGCTGTTGATCATCGGCATAGAAGTACATGAAATCGGCGAAATAGCCAACCCTTTTATCAAAGCTTCTTAAAGGCATCGGTTTCCCTGGTAACAGGATAAACGATGTATTCATCGCGATAGATGTTTGTACACCCGGTGGCAGACCAATATTCTGAATGCCCTTACCCGTTGCATTTTTAAAAGTCACGAACTCCACGTTGATGGGATAAGCTTGAACGGATTCCAGCAGGAAATCTTTAAACGATTTATTATCCATCACCGCGTTGATGCCATCATTTTTTATCTCGTTGAATAAAGAGCCCGGCGCTTTAATATACGGGGAAGCTTCAATAACGATACTGCTGTCTTTCCCATATGATTTAATTGGGAACTGGTAAGCTACCACATCGCTATAAGAATCTTTTACCGCGCGTTCCAATTTAGATCCCTTTTGAGCCATGCTGTAAACCGTCACATATACCAAGCGGATGCTGGAGTCCAAATCACTCCTTTCAAAGCGGATGGTTTGCGAAGCTAATTCTTCCCCCGCGTACACGCCGCTACCTGCCGGGCCCTTTACCAGGCGGTTAATTACCTGGATATCGCGGTTCAATAACTGTTTAGGTAACTCAAAATAGACGGTGTCTTGCTTTTGATGTACGTCGAACATACCTTGTTTCGATACGTAACCGGCGCCAATTACTTCCCGGTACGGCTTGATCTGCAACCTCGGATCGGGAGCCGGTTCCGGCTTCTTGACGGTATCGATTTTCGGCTCCCCGATAGATGCTCCCGGAGGCAATGGAATAGACGGCAAAGGAATCGTCTGAGCCTTCGCGGTGACTTGGAGTATTACCAACAAAATAATACTGCACAATATTTTATTACACTTCATATTTCTATTAATTATTTGATTGATTCACTTTAAGTCCCTGTGTAGTGTTCAAGGTTTGCATAAACACGGCAGCTCTTGCTGCGGAGGCATCATTCCATAGGAAAATTACGGGCGCTGTTTGCCCCATTAAATCTGTCGCTAGGAAAGATGATTGTTTGAAGCCCAAGCTATTGGGCATCCTGAAATCGGCCACCACGCCGGAAATCCCCTGTTGCTTCAATAACTGCACGGCGGCTGTAGCCATCGGTTGATAAAACTTAGCAGCAGCCAATGCCAATGAGTCGAGCTCCGGGTTAAACATGTTTAAATGGGCATAACGCTGCCCGGCCACCAAGGTGTCCGCGTAAGTAAAATACGCCGCTGTTGATGCGTTACCCGGCTCCGTAGCCTGTATACCGCGGTAGCCGTATGGCCCTTCCCAAGTTGCCGCTTCCGAGTACATCGGCAACTTTTTCCGCTCCGGTTTCGAAGGCCCGCAACTACTTAATAAGCCGGTAAACAGGGCCAAACCACAGCATGTCAGCAATAGTTTTTTCATATAATTATCAATTTGTTTGAAAAGTAAAGGCAAAGCACGCCCTGCCTTGACGCTGTGTACCGCGTCAAGGGCTCATGGTTATTCTTCGACTATAGAATGTTAATATCCCTGGTTCTGCACTAGCTTGGGATTGAGCTTGACCTCGGAATCGGGGATCGGGATTTTTAACTGGTAATCCCCTTTCCAAGGTTGTTTTAATGGTATGGCAGATAATGTTTCCGTTGCCTTCCCGGTGCGTATCAAATCAAACCAGCGGTGCCCTTCCCCGAAAAGTTCCACTTGCCTTTCATGTTGGATGAGTTTGAAGGCTTCTTCATCGGAAATGGTATTAGAAACCGGTACGGTAAGTCCTGCCCTCGCCCGTAATTCATTGACCAATGCAATAGCCGCATCCTTGTCTTTCGTACTTCCCATTAATAAGGCCTCCGCACGGATCAAGTAAATTTCGCTCAAGCGGATCTGCACTTGGTATTCCGTAGGCTCTGCACCGAATACGGAATTATAAGCTCCTGTTTTATACTTGTAAGGAAAATAAACGCGATCGCCATTGGCATCGGTGGGCATTAACCAAAACTCCTTTCTTTTATCACCGGGCTCAAATGCATTCAGCAACTGGTTTGAAGCTACATAGCGCGCCTGGCTTGAAAGGAAGTCAACAGGGATTAAGTCCGTTCCTTCCGGTGTAGCATTATTTTGCGTGTTTTTATTACTGCTTTGTTTTAGTTGAAAAATCATTTCGGGACTACCTTTCAGGAAAACATTTTCTATACTAGGTTCCAGGTAATACAGATCATTTTGGTCGATGATTTCCTTGGATAAACTTGCAGCCGCTTCATAATTTTTCATATAAAGGTTTACCCTTGCCAACAATGCCTTCGCCGCCCACCGGTTGGGAATGATCCGATCGCCGTTAGCGCTATTGTAAGTGGCGGGCAATAACCCGGCTGCCGCTTCCAAATCCTGGACGATTTGTTGGTACACCAGGCTACTGGCGCTCCGGGGCAATTGGCTCGTTTTATTAAAATCACCTGATAATACCAGCGGCACATCCCCGAAAAAGTTCACCAGGTAGAAATAAGCATATGCTCTCAAAAACTTAGACTCACCATTCAAACGATCTCTAACTGCCTGCGTCAACTGTACCGACTTGGATTCCGCGATTCCTTCCAGGACAGTATTCACCCCGTTGATGCAATCATATGCACTGACCCAAGGCGTCATCGTGAAACTGGATGCATCAATCGTAACGCTGTTCCTGCTGAGAAAATATTCCCATGATGCCTGGTTGTATGTAAATAAGTATTCATCGCTTGCCAAACCGGAAATGATGCCCGAGCTACCGGAAGCAAAACTGGTAAAGGAAAATGTATTGTTATAGCCCGGCGAGTTGATGAGTTGGGAATAAACACCGGCCATGGCAGATTCCGCCTGGGCATTGGAGTCAAAAACTTTCTTAGTTGTAATAAAAGTTCTCGGTTCCTCTATTTCGAGCAGTTTATCGCAGCTGGTTAAACCCAAGGCCAGGGACAAAACCGCTATGTTGAAATATTTATTGATATGTATATTATACCGCATCTCGATTTTTTTAAAGTTGAATAGAAAGTCCTCCCACAAAGGATTTCACCGGTGGGATAGCAAATGGTTGATAAATCTCCGGATCTAATCCTTTATAATTCGTGATCACGAATACATTCTGTGCTTGCAAGTACAGGCGACAGGTTTTTAACTTCATCGCGGCTAACCATTTACTAGGTAAAGTGTATGAAAGCGCCACGTTATTTAACCTTACAAAAGTGATATCCTGGTAATAGGCATCGGATTCTCTTAGCTCGTTGATTTCGATGGAGGAAATAGTCGTTAACCGCTGAAATTTTTTAACATCTCCCGGCTTTTGCCAATAGTTACCGAGCAATTCCCTGGACTGGTTACTTTCCAATGATCCCGCAGCTACTGAACCGTATGAAGGATCAATGCCGTATTGTCTTCTAAAATTAAAGGCGAGGTTTAGATCAAAATTTTTATACCTGAACCCGGTTCCGAATCCACCCAGGTACTTGGGCGATAAATCGATCGGGATATAACGGTCGTTCACCCCTTCTCCCGGTATACCTGTAGTCATATCGATGACACCGTCTTTATTCCGGTCTTCAAAACTGTAGTACCCTGTTTGCGGATCCACGCCCGTGCTATGCAATAAATACTTGGTATTAAGTGACTGTCCCACTTTGTAAACAGTATAGTAAGGCGATTCTTCAATACCGGGATACGCGATCAATTTATTCTTGTTAATGCCGATATTGAAATAGCCGGTCCAGCGGAAATTTTCCCGCTCCATGAACGCGCCGTTTAACGTAAACTCCCAGCCGCTGTTTTCAACATTTGCAGGCCAGTTTGCCGTTACATTGCTGAACCCGGTCATCAAGGCAATCGGGAATTGTGTCAACTGGTTATCGCAACGTTCATTATAATAACTGGCATCCAGCGAAATCCGGTCATTCAAGAAACCGAGCGAGAGGCTCGCTTCAAATTTCTTGTTGGCCTGCCAATGGTAACTAGGATTCACAGCAATCAGGCTGGTGAGCGGGGCTTTGCCATCATAATCTTCCAAGATATTACCATTCAGCATAGATGACCATTGAGCCATATATTGATAATCACCCACGTTGTCGCTGCCCACGATGCCATAGCTACCTCGCAGTTTCACCAAGGAAAGAGATTTAGGTAACCAGGATTGCATCCATTTTTCTCCCGAAACGATCCAGGCAGCGCCTGCGGAACCGAAATTTCCAAAGCGGTTATCGGCGCCGAAACGGGAAGAGCCATCCCGCCTGGCATTCAGGTTGAAATAATACCTGTCATGTAAACTGTAGCTCAACCTTGCAAACACGGCTGCATATTTATACTCTCCAAACACTTGCGTCACGGATTGTACCGGGGCATTTTGAATGGCATGAATCAGGTCGTCCGAAGTAAAACCGAAACCCATCATGTTGGATACATCTGTTTGCGTGGATTGCCAGGTTCCGCCCAAAAGTGCACTGAGCCTACCTTTTCCTAAAGTAGTATTATAATTCAGTTGCGGCTCCACGATCAGGTTGCGGCTATTGGTTGTGCTGGAAAAACTGTAACCTGTAGGATTAAAGATAGGGTTCTGCGCGGCGATAGGCATGGCTTGGAAAGCATCGGACTTACTGTTATTATAACCAAAGTTAATGCTGGCATTGAGCCCCCTGGCCAACTCGTACGCAAAATTCATGCTGCCCCTCAAGAAACCTGTTTTATTACTAAACTGCTGCTTTAGAACGGCGAAAGGAGTTTCATAGCGCGAGTTAGTCATCCACTCTTCAAAATTCAGGCTGCCATCTTTATTATAAATAGATGGCGAATTAGGCGCCATATCTGCATTCCCGGGTGAAGCCGACAATCCCACATCGGTCAACATGTATGAAGCCGTAGCATTGGCGCGGAAGCGGTTGTTGATCGAAGTATGAGTAACCGATAGCGATACGCCGCCGCGTTTGTTTCCTTCGGAACCGAGGTTCACTTCCGTTTGGCGCTCGAAGCTTCCGTTCAGCCGGAATTGCGTTAACATGTTTCCGCCGCTTAAGGTCATATTTGCACGGGTAGCATGCGCCCAGTTGCCCCAAATTTTCTTTTGCCAATTGGTATAACGGGTCGTATCCCATAGTACTAGGTCAGGCGCGTTGATGGCATCGATCGGCAAACCGTCATTGGCCAACGCCTCCTTCCTTATTTGAACATATTCCGGCGTGTTCAACAAATCAAATTCCCGCGTGATCATGGAAACGCCTTGGGCGATATTAAAATTTAACTGGGTACCGGAATTTTCCTTGGAGCGTTTCGTAGTAATCAGGATAACGCCGTTGGCGCCGCGGCTGCCGTAAATAGCTGTCGCATCGGCATCTTTCAATACTTCGATGCTTTCAATTTCGTTAGGGTCAAGGCTGAAGAAAGGACTTTGTCCGCCGCCGGGACCTGTAACGAAACCTTGGGTTACACCGGTAGAGCCGGTTTCATAATTTCCAGAACCCATTTCCAAGTTCATGATCGGCACCCCGTCAATAATAAACAAGGGATCTGCAACGAACTGCCCGCCTATGCCTTTCCTTCCCCTTAATTCGAACCGAACGCTTGAACTGGCAAAACCACTTTGCGGTGTTACCACCAAGCCGGGCACCTTACCAACCAATGCCAGCATGGGGTTCATATTATTATTCCTGAGGATTTCATCGCTGGTTATTTTCACGATATTGCCAGTGGTACTCCGGCGGGTAGTTTTACCGTAACCTTGTATAATGACCTGATCCAAGCTATTATCGGTAGGTTCCAACAACAACACTTGATCAGACAGCTCGGTAATGATATGCGTTGTAGTTTTATAACCGATGTAACTGATCGTCAACACATCGCCCATTTTTACATCCTTCATCACGAAACGACCTTTAACATCAGTGATGACGCCTTTCCCGGTTCTTTTCAAGACCACGGTGGCGTTGATCATCGCCTCGCTTTGCAAGTTGATAACGAGGGCTGTAAAGTCGGCGCCCGGCTTAGAAGTATCCTTTTTAATGAGCGGTTTTACAGTATGATCGATCGGTTTATTAGAGATAAAGATGGTTTTACCATCGATATGATAAGTTAGCGGTTGCCCGATGAAAACATTGTCCAAGAAATCTTTCAACGGGGTATGATCAGCCGTTACCGTTACTTTTTGGGCTTGGGCAAACATATCCTTATTTCCAAAAACGGTATAACCTGTTTGCTGCTTTACGACAGCGAATACCGTTTTCAAACTAACATCCTTTCCCTTGTACGTGACCGTTTGGGAAAAGGCCGCCGCACTTGCATTCAGCAGGGCGATAGTTAATAATATGAAAGTTAATTTCATCGTCATAAAGAGTACTTTCATTCGGCCGCGGAGCTTCGTGCCTCCCGGCGGCAACATGATTTTAGTTGATACAGCCACATACAGGCGAAGGTTTTGGCAAACTTTCCTTGGCCTGCTGTAAGCTTCAGCAGAATTTTGCATAAATTGCATTGTTTGGTTGAATAAAATTGCGTTCCTAGTAATGATACTCAGCCTTATGATAACCGGTAGCACTTCGACCTGCTGCCGGTTTTTTATTAGCCGGTATCAATCATTACATTGATTATTCCATTTAATTTTTCTCACGATTTAGCTTGGATAACTGAACTATGGATAGACGTATAATTTATTGCCGGCTTCCAACTTAAAATGTACCCCGGCGCCTTCCAAACCTTTTAATACGCTTGTCAAGGAAGCATCGCGGGCAATTTCCCCGAAAAATTCGATCTTCGGAATTCCTTGCGGGTAGATGATCTCGATGTCATACCAACGTGCTAATTGGTTCATAGCTTCTTTTAAGCCGAGGCCGTTAAAGTTGAATAAACCTTCTTTCCAGGCAGTGACCCTGGCGATATCAATATTGGGAGTAACGGGAATGGACGTGTTATTACCAGACAAGCTCGCTTGCTGGCCGGGCTCCAGGCGTACACTTCCGGCATAAGGTGCATTTACACGGATGGCGCCGGTGATTAATGTAGCTGTTGTGAGCCCATTGTCTTGATATGCATTTATATTAAACGAGGTTCCGAGTACCTCGATACTTTCACCACCCGGCAATACCACTTTAAAAGGTAGCCTTTCATCTTTTGCCACTTCGAAGAACACCTCCCCGGAAATTTTCACCTGGCGCTCCTTGCCCGAAAAGTTCGTCGGAAAACTCAAAGAACTAGCCGCGTTCAACCAGGCCCGGGTACCATCGGGTAAGCGGATACTGTATTGCCTGCCATTAGGCGTTTTAAGCGTGTTATATTCGTTCTGCCGGCTTCCTTTTGCAGTTCCCCGGTAATACAATTGTCCCGCTTGCACATGTGCTACCGTTCCCATGGCCGTGGTAATATCTTGATCTCCCAGGCTGTCCAGAACGATTTGCCGGTTATTTCCAAGGGTGAGGATAGCCCCGTTTTTGCCCGGGGCTATATCGCTAACAACATATTGGGAGGTATGAAGTGGCTGGTTTTGTTTCCATATTATAAAAGCTGCTACGCCTAATAGCAAAGCGATCCCGGCGGCAATAGCCTTCCAAGGGCTTATCAACCGGATGACCTTATGCTTCCCGGCAACACTTTTCCTATCATTTAAAATGGCCTGCAACCTCATTTCCAACCGACTGCGGGTATTTTCATCCAAGTCTTGAACGGCGGGAACATCCAGTTCGGACATGATCCATTCACCGGATGCGTTCTCATTTGCAGGATCAGACAACCAATCCAGCAAACCGGGCACGGCTTCCGGCGGACAATCATTGTCCAACAATTTTTTAAATAAATGATGGTATCGCTGCTGTTCTTCCACGCTCTTTTCTAATAAAGACGTTGCACAAAATCCGACCGGGGGGGTCGGTTAAATATTTTTTTCGAAATTAAACAGAATGATGGATGATATGTATCATTAACAAGACTAACGCAATATCGGTGTGTTCAGATAAATAGTGCCTAACTGACGCGTTTGCCTTCACGAAATATTCTTTGACAGTATGTTGGGAAATGTTGAGCAGTTCCGCGGTTTCCTTGTAAGTTCTTCCTTCCAGGCGACAGAGTTGAAAAACTTTTCTTTGTTGTGGTGACAATCGATCCAGGGCCTTATCCAGTAATTGCTGGCTATCTTTCAGGTTGAATATTTCTTCTATATGGCTGTAATTCCCGGATATTACTTCTTGGAAATGTGACAATAAACTTTTATCCCTTTGCAATTTGCGGTAAAAATCTACCACTAGGTGGTATGCCATCCTGAAAAGGTATGCCTTAAAATCCTTGTCCACCTGCAAAGATTCCCTTTTCTGCCAAACCTTGGTAAATAGTTCCTGCAACAATTCCTCCGCTAGCAACTGGTCTTTCACCAATTTAACCAGGTTACCCAACAGGGGCGTGCTGTACTTCCAATATAAAGACGTAAAAGCCTGCTCATCGCCTTGCGCGATAAGTATCAGCAATTCCCGATCAGCTAAAGTAGAAAATTCTTCCCCCGTCATTGGCATTTATCAAACAGCCTTAAATATACAATTTTCCTTAGTAATCCCAGGTAAGCATTATAAAAGATCAACCCATAAAGCATTACATATTTTAATATATCAATTAAAAAACGTAATTTATCGGGAAAGATTTAGCCCATGAGTACCCAGGTGACCACCTTCTTAATGTTTGAAGGAAAAGCAAAAGAAGCCATGGAGTTTTATGTTTCCCTCTTTGAAAACTCGAAGATTACTAATGTTGATTATTATGAAGAGGGGGAAATGGGACCCGCGGGCACTGTCAAAGTAGCCACGTTTTCGCTGAATGGCAGACCGTTTATGGCGATCGACAGCCATGTAAAACACCAGTTTACATTCACCCCTGCCATCTCGTTATTCGTGAATTGTACGCAGGAAGAAGAAATTGAAAAATTGTACAAAGCGCTATCGGAAGGTGGTGGCGTTTTAATGCCTTTAGGCGCTTACGGTTTTAGTAAAAAATTTACTTGGGTCAATGATCGGTTCGGTGTTTCCTGGCAAATCAGCTACGATTAAGTTTCGCAGACCTCGTAACAAGTGGCACATGCACGTAGTAGTAAAATAAAGCCCCCGAAAAATAAGCTATAACATCTAGAAAGTCAGCGGTATATTTAGTTGATAACACCGGCATCCACCACTCCATCACGATCGATGTATAAGCTGCAATAAACAACAGGTAAAGTAAGGGATACCTGTAAAGCGGATCCTTGATAATCCATTTCTTCGTGATATAAATAGATACATGCGCCATGGCAGGAACCGCGATAAAATCCGTTAGATGATCGTTCAGGTAGCCGATCGACACATCCAAATGCCTTGATAACCGGACCAGGCTCCAGGTAACCAAGTAAACCATAAAAAACGGATCCAATAAGCGCTTCATTTTACAATACAAATGTGACAATCCCCATGAGCAATAAAGAAATCAAGGAAACCATGACGGCGACAGCATAGAAGCCGGAATTCTTCAACACCTTTTTAAATACGGAATCTCCCGGTTGAACCGGGAACAAGCTGCCCCTAAGCCTTTTAAATAAAGGCTCCTGCGGATCAAATTCTACCTCGTTCTCATTCATATCAATAATTTTTATTCTAAAACAAAGGTATCTTAGCAGGACTTCCCTTTCGGACTATCTTGATTAACGAAGGTACTCATGATACCTCAAATTGAAAACTGATAAAAATCATACCCTTCAAGCACATATTTTTCATGCATTAAAAGTTGGCCGGACGGATTTTTTTGTACTTTTGCCCCCGGTTATGCAGTTTTCGATCAAAAATATCGCCGCAGCTTACCTCATGATGCTCATGTGTATTAAAATCATGGCATTCCCTTTTTTATGCTTCCATTATGAGCTGAACAAGGATTATATCGCGGCCAATTTTTGCGAAAACAAAGATAAACCCGAGTTACACTGTTATGGTAAATGTCACCTAGACAAACAGTTAGCCAAAACAGGCGATCTCCCCACTTCTAATAGCTCGAAAGAATCGGCAAAAGTATTGACGGTTGATTTCGTTGAAAATCTACAAACGATCAATTTTGATAATAACCCGGTTATCGTTAATAAATCCTATAAATCTATTCAAGACCCGGGGTCTTTACAAGGATACGTGGAAAGCGTTTTCCATCCCCCGCTCCCGATGGTATAGTTCCCGATAAAATCAGTTTGCATAGCGCAAACAAATCACGTACTTAAAATTTTCTATTGCAGGTTGGATTTATATATATATCCAATAGTAACAGGTATTTATTCCTTGGAATAATCATTACCTCGATTACTTGACGATGCCTATAACCCGACCAGCTCAACCAATTCATGTTACTTAATACCATCAAAATGAAAATATTTTCAATGCCGTCATTGATCGCTATCCTCCTATTATCAACCGCAATTGTTTCTTGTAAGAAAGATGATCCTGAATTCCAGCAAGAAAATATGGCGACACTTTCCATCGAGTTCGATAATATCGTGGGCGGACAAAACCTGGTGCTCGACAACAGCACGTACACCAATTCCAGCGGTGAAAAGTACACCGTAAATCTTTTAAAATACTTTATCAGTAATATAAAGGTTACGAAAGCTAACGGTGATGAATATACCGTTCCGCAAGACAGCAGTTATTTTTTGATTAATGAAGCCGATCCCGAAACCCGCTTTGCCAAGGTAAACGTACCCGAAGGGGAATACACCCAGCTAACCTTTACCCTCGGTGTTGACAGCCTCAGAAACACGATGGATATCAGCAAACGCACGGGCGTTCTGGATCCTGCCGGAGAAATGGCAGAAGGTATGTATTGGACCTGGAACAGCGGTTATATTTTCTTTAAAATGGAGGGCAGCTCCGATGCAGCGCCAGCCGACCCGACCGGCCAACACAAATTCCGTTACCATATCGGTGGCTTCGGTGGATATGATGCACCGACCATTAACAATATCAAAACTATAACGATCGATTTAACGCAAGGTGGTGTGCCTAAAGTAAGATCCGGCCGGGAAGCGAACATCCATTTGATGGTAGATATCTCGAAAGTATTTTCGGGCAATACCACGCTTAGTATCGCCGCAAACCCAACCGTGATGTTCAGCGCGTTCAGCGTTAATATTGCTGATAATTATGCCGCGATGTTCCACCATGATCATACCGAAAACTAACCGGCTATGAGAAGGAAACATTGGTTGGCATTTACAGCGATCATCTTGTTCATCGGCTGTTCCAAGAAAACGGTAGAGGTATTGACTAGTTTTGAAAAGCCTCAAAACTTTCCGACACCGACTTACCATTTCGAGACGAATGAAATCAGTACTGCCAAGTTTGAATTGGGTCGTAAATTATTTTACGAACCGAGGCTTTCCCGCGACAATACCATTAGTTGCGGAAGCTGCCATATTCAAACGTCCGGCTTCACGCAACACGGGCACGATGTCAGTCATGGCATCGATGATAAATTGGGGAGTAGAAACTCCCCTCCCATTATGAATTTAGCTTGGCGAAATAGCTTCTTCTGGGATGGCGGTGTTTTCGATCTCGACTTGCAACCTATTGCGCCGATCACCAATCCAGTCGAGATGGATGAAACGATCGACAATGTATTAAACAAGCTGCGAGAACATCCGCAGTACCCTGCCTTATTCAAGAGGGCTTTCGGCACACCGGAGATTACCAATGACAGGATGATGAAAGCTTTATCGCAATTCATGGTGATGCTCGTAAGCGCTGATTCAAAGTATGATCATGTAATGCGGAAAGAACAGGGAGCAGCTTTTACAGCCGAGGAAGAAAAGGGTTACTTATTATTTCAACAGAATTGTAGCAGTTGTCATAAGGAACCTTTATTCACGGACGAATCTTTCAGGAATAATGGTATCGGTACCGGTTACAATAATGACAAAGGCCGGTATCTCGTTACATTGAACGAGGCAGATGCATACAAGTTTAAAGTACCCAGCTTAAGGAACCTGAAATACACCGCGCCATATATGCACGATGGACGATTCATCACCCTGGAAGCCGTGTTGGAACATTATGCCGATAATGTCCAGGATACACCGAACCTGGACCCCTTATTACAAAAAGATGGCCGGTTAGGCTTACATCTGGACAAGGAGGAACAACTATCCATCTTGGCCTTCTTAAATACACTGAACGATGAGACCTTTATTAACGACAAAAGATTTTCTGAACAATAATCCATTGGCGATATGAGACAATTAACATGTATTCTAATAATAGGTTCTATCGGCATCTTGTCTGCCTGTCAAACATCCACTAAAAATACGAGCGCTAAAGATAGCAGCGTGCAACAACCGGATCATGCCGGGCATATGATGCATGAAGCAACGGATGCAGATGATTATATTTCAATGGTCAACAGCGGCAGCATACCGGAAGACACGATGAAAGGCAGTCCAAAGCGTGTGGCGATGGCCACTGTTGGCGGCACCCATGTTCATATAACTTACAGCGCACCGGGTGTTAAAAACCGCGTTATTTGGGGCGGATTGGTTCCCTATGGCCAAGTTTGGGCAAGTGGCGCACACATGGCAACTAATATCCAGGTAAATCATCCTGTAAAAATAGGCGACCGGAAAGTGGAACCGGGTACATATGCATTGTTTACCATACCAGGGAAAACAAGCTGGCAGGTAATGCTCAATACAGATGCCCAACAGCATCTTGCCGACAACTATGATTCCACTAAAAATGTAGCCCGAATAACTTTACAGCCGATTTGGGAGGAAGAAAGTTTACCGAGGCTAACATACAAAGTAGAAAAAGTGAATCAACAAGAAGGAAAGATCGTATTGAGATGGGAACGCTTACGCTTGGAAATTCCCTTTACATCCATGGCTAATAAATAGATGATGATGAAAAAAATATTCATATTAATGATAATGCTCTGTGCAAGTGCAACAACCTTCGCTTGCGACATTTGCGGCTGCGGCGTCGGTAGTTACTACATCGGCATTTTACCGGAATTTAATAAAAAGATTTTCGGGCTGAGATACCGTTACAATACGCTTACTACGCATATTGGCGCCGGCGGACAAACCTCTTACCTCACGACCGATGAAACTTACCGTACACTTGAATTATGGGGAGGTTGGACGATCGGGAAAAGGTTCCGTATCATGGGAACCCTACCTGTAAATTTTAATGAAAAGTTCAATCAAGGAATAACGACGCACAAAAATGGTTTGGGCGATATGAACCTGCAAGCTTATTACCAATTATTAGATAACAGGGCAAGTGCCGGGCAAAAGTTGATCGTACAATCTCTTTGGCTCGGCGCCGGTATTAAAGCGCCGACAGGTAAGTACGATTCGGAAGAAAAAAGTCCATCGCAACAATCCGCCAACATTTTTCAACTGGGAACGGGAAGCGTAGATTTCACGTTCAACGCGATGTACGACCTGCGCATACAAGATGCCGGAATCAATTTTGCGGCGAGCTATAAACTGAATACAGAAAACAAAGAACATTATCAATACGGAAACAAGGTAAGCCTGAATGCGCAGGCATATTACAAATTCCGCGTAAAAAATAAAGTTACTATCGCACCCAATATCGGTGCGTTGTACGAATCTGCACAGAAAGATAAAGACGACGGTTTTACCAACGATATATCAGGTGGTAACATCGCTATGGGTACAGCAGGTGTAGAAGTTAGCTTTAACAAGTTCTCGGTAGGCGGCAATTTCCAAACGCCATTGCACCAAGATTTGGCCGGGGGATTTGTACAGGCACATAATAGGGCCATGGTGCATGTTTCAATATTGTTGTAATTTTATCATTGTTATCCGACTAAAAATGCTTTAAAGGTACTTGAATTCCTTACCTGTTCAAGGATATAAGCGAAGGATGATACATTCACCCCCTGCCAAGAGAGCCGTGGAACTTCGCACCGCTGATAGCGAAGGGTAGCTTGGCCATACAGTAGTAGAAAGGCCCGATCGAGCGATCAAATTGCTGGCCGTAATGGCCAATTTGTGCCCTTTTTTGGGCAAGCAAAAAAGTACAAGAAACGAGCAGATGATCATTGAATCGAACTATTGAGGGATCAAAAAATTTAGTCGGACAATAATGTAATTTTATTTTATAAACTTAGGAAATGCGTTTATCAAAAGTTATCATCATCGGTTTTACAGTTGCCACTTTATTGGTCATCTTGTACATGGGATATTCTTTCTTCGGCAAAACGCCGGAGCTGCCGTATGTCGGGGAACCCGGTCACACGGTAGGACAATTCTCGTTCCAAGACCAATCCGGCCGAACAATTACGGAAAAAAATCTGGATGGCAAGGTGGCAGTAGTAGAGTATTTCTTTACAACATGCCCCGGAATTTGTAAAGTGATGAACAAAAACCTGTATGATGTTTATAAAGCGTATGGAAAAGATCCTAAGTTTATCATGCTGTCGCATACCGTTGATCCGGAAATGGACTCCGTACCTGTTTTAGCCGCCTACGCCGAAAAGATGAACGTAGATAATTCGTCCAACTGGCATTTCCTTACGGGGAATAAATATGATTTGTATAAAGCTGCGAGGACAGACTATTTACTTGCCGTTGAAGAGGCAGATGTAAAAACAGGTTCCGAGAATGATTTTATCCATACGCAGTACGTTGCATTACTGGATAACAACAGGAGGATCAGGGGTTTTTACGATGCCACGGACAAGCAAAGCATCCAGAAGTTGATGCGGGATATTAAAACGCTGGAAAGTTCAATTGATAACTAAACATTACGATATATTTATTTCATTGTTGTCCGAGTAAAAATGTTTTCAAGGTACTTGAATTCCTTAGCTGGTCAAGGATATAAGCGAAGGATGATACATTCAAAATCCGGGTTACCCCCAGCCAAGAGAACCGTGGAAACTTCGCACCGTTGATAGCGAAGGGAAGCTTGGCCATACAGTAGTAGAAAGGCCGGATCGAGCGATCAAATTGGCGGCCGTAATGGCCAATTTGTGCCCTTTTTTCGTGCTTTTTTGGGTAAACAAAAAAGTACAAGAAACGAGCAGATGAACATTGAATCGAACTATTGAGGGATCAAAAGTACTCCCCGGTTAAAATTTAGTCGGACAATAATGTATTTATTTAAATGAAATAGCCCGTAGCAAATTTTACGGGCTATTTCATCGAGTAATTATTTTTGTAGCATAGGCATATACTTATGCCTGTTTTCGTAAATCACCCAAATATTCACGATAAATAAGGCTAATGCCATCGGCAAACCCGATGGAGCATTAACAGTATGCGTTAATAATACTCCTACCATGACCGGGAGGATCACGATAGCGCCCAAAGCTCGGAACTTATTCGTGATAAAAAGTATGCCGCCAACAATTTCGATTACGCCAACTAATGGAATCAGCCAGCCGATTTCCATGTAAGCAGACATTATTTTAAGTAAACTTTCAGGCAAATCGTCCGGTACAGGCATGTAATTAAAAAACTTGTTCAGTCCAGAGTTGATGTAGATCAGGCCAAATAGTAAGCTTACTACAAATAGGATTTTCTGTTTCATGATAGTGGATTTGGAAATTTTATAAACTGTTCAGAGAAAATATCATTCTGAATGAGATACGAAGCGTAGATGATATGGTAATCGATTAATAAAACCCGTGTTTCACAATCATTAGAAATTAAATATAAGTAATTTTAAATTAGATTTTAACATTTTATATATAATTGATTATCAGCTATTTAATAAATCAAGGTACGCTCTTGTCCATTGGCTTCTAAAAATTCAGAATCTGTTCAGATTTTGCCGCTAGCTTCGTTTTCGAAATCTATTCATCCAAACCGGTCTATGATATAATTCTACTTGTCAATTTTTTGGGATAAAGGGATATAAATCTCCACTTGAATCACATAAATATTATTGTAAAATTTGAATACAGCGTTAAAACCGGCTTCATTTTCCGGACGATACTGTTATAGGCTTATATCAAAATTAATCGTATGAAATGGATGTTAGCGACGGCACTCCTATATTTATTGCCTAATACCGCATGGCTGGGAAATATCCAGGAAGCCAAAACAACTGCAACAAAAGAACACAAATTAATCCTGTTAAACTTTTCCGGTTCCGATTGGTGCGGGCCTTGCATAAGGCTTACCAAGGATGTTTTTGAGTCCGAAAACTTTTCAAATTATGCAAAGGATAACCTGGTATTGGTGCGGGCCGATTTTCCCAGGCAAAAGAAGCACCGGTTGGATAAAGAACAGGTGAAAAGAAATGAACAAATGGCCGATCAATATAATCCCAACGGGATATTTCCTTACACACTTCTATTGGATGAAAACGGGAAAATCCTGAAATCATGGGAAGGTAACCCGGGCCTCGATGCCGATGAAATGATTGCGGCCATAAAATCTGTGAAGGATGGAGACCAGTAGTAAAATTAGCTTACAAGCGTATTCGAAGGTTACGAAATTGATGGGAAACAGGTTTGAATTTACAGTTGTAAGCGGGAACGCTGAATGGGCTGAATCCCTTATTCATGAAGCGATTGCAGAAGTGCAAAGGATAGAACAATTGTTCACAACATTCAACGAGGCTAGCCAGGTAAATGCAATCAACAAGAATGCGGGTTCGCAACCTGTAAAGGTTGATCGTGAAGTGATTGAATTAATTCAGCGTTCTCTTAAAATCTCTGAAATTACCCAAGGCGCCTTCGACATTACTTATGGCGGCATCGACAAAAGTTTGTGGAATTTCGATACCACGATGACTTCCCTACCCGATCCTCAAACCGCCAAAGCCGCGGTGCGGTTAATCAATTACAAAAATGTTCTGATCGATGAAAAAGCGTCTACCGTATTCCTGAAATATAAAGGTATGCGCATCGGTTTTGGTGGAATCGGTAAAGGGTACGCTGCCGACAGGGCGAAAAAACTCCTGCAATCGAAAGGCGTAGAAAGCGGTATTGTAAACGCGGCGGGGGATTTGACCACCTGGGGAAATAGACCCGATGGTCAGCCATGGACCATCGGCATCGCGGATCCGAACCAGGTTAGAAAAGCCCTTTCTACTTTACAGATCAGCAACATGGCAGTTGCCACATCGGGGAATTATGAAAAATTTGCCATCATCGATGGTAGAAAATACTCGCACACGATAGATCCAACTACCGGGCTCCCGGTATCCGGGATAAAAAGCGTAACCATCATCTGCCCCAGTGCAGAGCTGGCGGATGCCATGGCTACGCCTGTAATGGTGATGGGTATAAGGGTTGGATTAGATCTAATCAATCAATTAAACATGGTTGGATGCATCATTATCGATGATCAAGACCGGATGTATTGTTCTGATAACATAAAAATTAGCAAACCATGAAAAGGCTCAAGGTAGGAATCTCATGCCTGGCAATGATGGGGCTCATCGGTTTTAGCGCCTGCGCTACCGTAAAACCTTACCAGAAGAACAGGATCAACGATGCGGAAATGGAATTATCCGCCAGGAAAACACAAAGGTTCGAACAGAACTTCCAATTGTACCGGGAAGGCGGATCAGGGGCCAACGGTGGTAAAAGTGGCGGGGGCTGCGGTTGTAATTAAGTTAAACAGATGAGCATATGAAGAAGATTCAATTTGGTATCCTGGCCATGTACTTTGCAATGTTGGCCACAGGAACGAAAGCGCAGCAAGCGCCTGCTACCGATTCATCGCATTACAAGATCAAGAAATTAACATTAGATGAGATCAATATCGTGTCGGGATATTATCACCAAGATGGCAATAATTCGGCCGTAACGGGCGGCATCGGAACGGAAAAACTCACCGACTTTGCTAATACTTTCGATGTACAGGTGTCGAAAGTGAATAAAAATGATCATAAACATACCTTCTTATTAGAATTGGGGATCGATCATTACACTTCCGCTTCATCGGATAAAATCGATCCTAATACGATTTCCTCCGCATCCAGCGCAGATACTCGTATTTATCCTTCTTTAACTTGGACGAATACCGATAACAAAACCGGCAATTCCTTCGGTGCATCACTGTACTATTCATCAGAATATGATTATCAATCCATCGGCGCCGGCTTAAGCTTAAGCAGGATTTCCAAGGATCAAAACCGGCAGTTCGACGTTCATTTGCAAGCATTCCTGGATCACTGGACAGTAATATTACCTTACGAGTTAAGGCCTTCCAAACCGGGAAGTTACGAACCAGTAAAAAGCGCCGGTACGGAGCCACGCAATTCGTTTAGCGCTTCTTTTGCCTTGTCGCAAGTCATCAATACCAGGTTGCAGGCCATGGTTATCGTGGAACCGTCTTACCAACACGGTTTATTGGCAACACGCTATCAAAGGAATTATTTTACCGATGGCAGCGTGCTGCCGGAAAACTTACCCGGCAACCGTTATAAATTACCGATCGGTTTGCGGCTCAATTATTTTCTGGACGACCATTTCATTATCCGGACTTTCTACCGTTTCTATATGGATGATTGGGGTGTGAGGGCACATACGGCGGAAATTGAAGTGCCGATTAAATTTACCTCGTTCGTGTCGCTAAGTCCGTTCTACCGCTATAATACCCAGCAGGGAACCCGGTATTTTGCGCCCTATGGGCAGCATGCACCCGGTACGGAGTTTTTCACCAGCGATTATGACCTGGCCACGCAGCATAGTTCATTCGTAGGCACCGGGCTTCGCTTGGCGCCACCGAGGGGCGTATTTCATTGGCAGCGGTTTAACCAGTTGGAATTGAGATACGGTCATTACATGCGATCTACTGGCCTTAACAGTAATATCTTGACACTCGGAATGAAATTTAAATAAGTTTAAGAGAGAAATAGAATGGCGGAATATTTCTCGTATTAACCTACAACTGGAATGGAAGTGCCGAAAATATTGTATTATCAATATTCTCGGCCTCCATTTCTTATGTTGGGTTTTCTACTCCTTATAACATTTCCAGAATTTTTTCATTCTCGATGATAATCATACCTTGCCGATCACCCGTGATGCCCTCTTGCAATTGATAGGTATAACGGGGAACGGTTCCTTCCATCACGGTAGGCATAAATTTATATTGCACGGTAGTTTCCTGCTGCTGCAAGGCAGATCCAACCTCGATGATATGGGTGGAGATTATATAAAAACATGCACGGAATGCCGCGAATGCAGCTGTTACAGCCAGGGTTGCATCGTAAGCGTCTTTAACATTCGTCCCTTTAAACAGTTCATCGAAAATGATAAATAATTTCTTTCCTGATGCGACCGCTTCTGCAACTTGCTTTACGCGCAATACTTCTGCATAAAAGTGGCTATAGCCTTTTTGAAGATCATCCGGTACATTTACAGAGGAGAATATACCATCCAAGACTGAAAATCGTAATTTATTGGCTGCGACAGGAAATCCCATATGGGCCAGGTAAACCATGATCCCTGTAGATTTCATCAAGGTAGACTTTCCCGCCATATTCGCACCTGTGAGGAACATTACATTACTATTGCCTTGGAAGGAGATCGTATTTCCTATTGCTTTATCCAAGCCGGGATGCCTTACATTCGCAGCTTCCATCAGATTTAGTTCGGCTGGTAATGCAATCGCATAGTCAAAGTTTCTATCGCGGGCAACTTTCCCAACAGTTATCAATACTTCTAACTCGTAAGTAAGCAGTATTAGCTGCCGCAAGTTTCCCTGCAAAGATTGTAATATCAAGTATTTCCATTTCGCACTTTGCCACCAGGATAAGCTACTGGCCGGCTGCACCAATAAACCTTGCAACCTTTCATCTGCAAACAACTGTTTAGCACAACTGTACCACGCTTCCCAAGGCGTATTCAAAACCATGCCAACGGATTCCAAATCTCCCAGCAGCCTTTGGCATTGCCCCAGGAAAGCGATCGTAGCATGTAATCCTTCAACATCCTTATCAAATAATTCATCTTTTACGGCAAAATGCAGCACCTTCCGTTTCAATTGTGTCCAGGCCAGAACGGGCATGGACAAATCCCCGCCTTCATCTAGGAAAGCTTCAAAAGGGGCAATGAGCGACAAATCCAAATTGAGCTCGGTAGGATGTTCGGTAAAATAACGGAAGGCATTACTCCTCGTATTTATTTCCCCGGCATTCGTCAAAGGTTGCTGAAACATTTGATCCAACAACTTTTCTGCTCCCTTGGTTTGCACCTTGTTAAAGATGTTGAATACCGAGGCATTGTCATATTTACCCAGCATTTGCAAATCTTCCAAAGTTTGTTTATCTGCAATAAAACTCATATAACACTCCTTATTGTTTTGCTTTCCGTAACATATCAATGATCCCCTCGTTTTCTATGATAATCATCCCGTGCCGATCTGCGGTAATTCCTTTTGTTAACTTGTGCGTATAAACGGGCTTAGTTCCATCGAGATGCGTGGGTAAATATAAAAACTGGATATTTTTACAAGCTTCCTTCAATACTTCCCCGGCTTCCATGATGTGTGTAGAAACGATGAACATGCAGTTATTCCTGCGGGCAACGCCTTTCGTAATAGCAATCGTAGCCTCGTATGCATCTTTTACATTCGTTCCCCTGAACAGTTCATCAAATATTACGAACAGGTACTTATCCCGGCTTAATTCCTGGGCTACCTGTTTTACTCGCAACACTTCTGCATAGAAATGACTGGCGCCCTGGCGTAAATTATCTGGCAGGTTAATCGTAGTAAATATCCCGTCCCTCACGGAAAACTCCATTTTGGAAGCAGCTACCGGGAATCCCATATGTGCCAGGTACATGGCAACGCCCAATGATTTCATGAAGGTAGATTTCCCGGCCATGTTAGCGCCTGTCAGGAAAATAATATTACCACCGGGGGATATTTCGAGCGTATTTACAACAGGGTCGGTAAGCGCCGGATGATAAAAATCTTCCAAGATAACCAATTGCTCTTCCTTAGCTTTAGCTTCCGGAAACACGTAATTCCGCTCCTTGGCAACTTTGGCAACTGAAGCATATACATCGATCCAATAAATAGCCTCTAGTAACTTCAACATCTCCTCCCGGTGGCGGAATCTTAATAACTGGTCATACTTCGCCAAAGTAGCATACGGCAGCTTAGCCTTCAGCGATTCCTGCTGTAGCGGCATCAGGGCATCCGCTTCCAGGATGGCTGCAATTTTACGAAGTTGTTGCTTGAAATGCTCTTGCTTTACCTGCTGCAACATTTTTTTTACGAAAGCATGGCTGGCTTGTAATAACCTGAGCAGATGCAAGATACCCTTCTCGGTATTCTTAAATTCCGTATCGGAAGCGATTAATTGATTAAACTTCCTGGCAAGCGTTTGATCTTCCGCATTTAAGCGCGTACGGCTATCTGTTTGTTGCAGGTATTGATCGGCCGCATCAAACCAGGCGCTTTCGAAAGGGAAAGCAATATCGCCTTCCGCGAAAAATCGGATCGTCGAGCTGCGGTTATTGATCTCTTCAACATCGGAAAGCGGGGAACGGAACATCTGCTCCAACAACAAGGCCCCACCCCGGGTAAAGGTGCGGTTGAAGATACTGTAAATACCTTCAGCCCCAGCTTTACCAAAGATGTTCAGATCGTTGAGCGTTTGTTTATCAGTCATCAAACTCATCGCGAACTATTTTCTTTTCCTACGGATCAATAAAATGGAACTAATTAATAACAACAATCCCGGCCATATCCACAATAAGGAAATTCTCAGGATCTTAGCACCGGACTTGGTCAGCGTCGTGTTATCATCAGACGGTTTCGGGCGGCTAACATCAACCGGGACCGTGCCGTAGGATAACCAGTGAAAAGTACCCGGCACCAAGGTGAAGTTGCCCGCCCCATAAATCCTGATCGGCGGGTTCATACCACCATTGCTGATACAATCCGCATCACCGATGATGACGATGCGCTGTTCTTTCTTACCTACTTGCCTTGTTAATCCCATCACGGTTACAAAGCTATCAACACGTTCCCCTGTTGCGGGATCCAAGGAAGCGGAATCATTCACGAAATCGATCGTTTGCAATTCGTTCCAGGTTTTCATCGTATCCGTTCTCATGATCGGTATAGCGGCGTAGCCCCTGTCGTTAGAAGAATCCATCACCAGGGCGGCAGCTTTTACCATTCCTACGTACTGATGGCGTTGATTCATCATTTCATAGATTTCAGCGGTTTTGTAAGATTCCTGGGTAGGCCTGCAAATCACCGCGTTGCCGGCAATATCTTGCTTGGGTTGCACCAGTTGACCGGGAACGGTTTTCACACCGAACTTGGCGATAAATTGGTTCATTACCTCGGAACCCGGTTTTAATGTGATTAACAGGTTACCGCCTTTCGCAACATAATCATCTACTTTTTTCATTACATCGTCTGAAGGCATTTCTTTCATATCAGCCACCACGATAATATCCACTGAATCGGGAATTTGCCGGTTGCCGGAAAGATCCAGGTTCATGACATCGCAACCCTGGTTTGTCAGGGCATAACGGAATGTTTTCACCGATGAGAACAAGGTATAATCCATGATCCTGTCGCCTTCAATTTTCCTTTCACCTTGTCCTTGTAAAAATGCGATCTTAGGCAGCTTCATGACCATACGCTTAAATACCGCCGTGACTTCAGCTTCATTGGGAAACTTCATCATATCATCGTATATACGCAAGAAAGCTTTCTGGCCATTTTCACGTTCCACCAAACGTACGAACGTATTCCCTTCACCAGATAAATCAATCTGCTTTTTTATTTCACTGGGCGGCATGAATAAGTCGAGATCGATATCCCGCATTTCTGCAAGTTCCTTTGCCTGTTCGGCTAAAGTCTTGTTTGGGAAACGGCGTTCTAACCAAGGGTTATTGCTCGGTTTATCATAGTAGTATACATATTTCAACTTGGTTTCCGGTTTGAAACGGATGTATTGTTTCAATCGTTCTTTATCAACATTTACCTGCGAAGGAATACCATTGTAGTACTCGCGATCCAGCAAGTTTACATAAGTAGTAATCGTTAAACCGCCATCCAGTTTTTTCATGATTTCCTGGCTGTTGGGCGTCAAGGTATTCCTTTTGGTTTCAGTAGTATCGTAGTACGCCATGACCATCGGCCTCGAAGTGATGTAACCCAGCATCATAGCCGCTACAAAAACCACGGCATAACGCATCCATACCATCGAGAAAGAAGCATGCGTACGGTTGGATTGTAACTTCAATACGCTTAACGTAAGGAACAAGGCGATCACTATTAAGAAATACAGCACATCTTCCGAATTGATTAAACCCAGCACCATCTCGTTACAACGGCCCGATATCGATAACCAATAAGTAATGTCCCTGATAAATTCTACATCTTGCCAAACTTGATTCATATAACTTAACGCGGCCAATAATACCAAGGTACCCAATGCTGCAACCACCTGGTAAGATGTTAAGCAGGACATGAATAAACCGATGGCAGAATAGGCGCACATTAATAAAAACAGTGCTAACAAACCAGATAATACGGAGGGCATATCGAAATGATCGATATTAATCATGCCGATAATAGCGAAGATCATCAATACCCCGATCAAGGTAAGGCTGTAAAATACCATCGACAGGAACTTCCCCATGATGATTTGACCCGAAGTAACGGGAGAAGAATATAATAACTTGATAGAGCCGCTGCTAAATTCACGGCTTATCAATCCCATTGTCAACAATGGAATATACAGGTACAGGTATTGTTGTAATACAGTAAAAACGCCCCGGTTTCCAGCAAATAACCCGGCAGTCATAAAACCGCCGCCGAAGCCGGTTTGCTGTGCGCGTACCATCTCCTGAAAAAGATCCATGAAGGTCATACCGGTTTGAAAAGCAAACACGACCAGGATCAACCAAGCGATGGGTGAATAAAACATCGTGAATATTTCCGCCTTGGCGATCTTAAGAATTTGTCTCATTGATATTGATTTTATCAGTATGGTTTATTTCGATTTTTTCGAGAGGCGTGCGAACACGGCATCCAGGTTGCTTTTTTCAATCATTAACTCCATCAGTCCCCATCCTTGCTGCACACTCATAACGGCAAGTCGCTGCGCGGTATATTTATCCCCGTCATATCCCATCCTGAACTTGTAAGGCGACAGTTGTTCGACTGAGCGGATGCCTTCTATTTCTTTCAACCTTTCTTCTACCGGTGGCGTATCGAGGGAAATAACGAGCGTATTGGGTTCGATATAGTTATCAAACATTTCCATGGTTCCTGAGAATACCAATTGTCCTTCCTCGATCATCTTAATTTCCTGGCAAGTAGCCTGCACTTCTGTAAGGATGTGGGTAGAAAGCAATACGGACCGTTCTTTTGAAATATCCTTGATCAAGTGCCTAACTTCTACGATCTGGTTAGGATCCAGCCCGTTGGTCGGTTCATCCAGTACTACGAACTTAGGGTTGTGAACGATGGCTTGCGCGATGCCCACTCTTTGCTGGTAACCACCTGAAAGGTTGCGCAACAACCTTTCCCTGAAGTGCGCGACACCGCATCTTTCGGAAGCTTCTACCACGGCAGATTTAATCTTTGCCTTTTCCACCATCCGCAATTCAGCGCAATAAGTAAGGTATTCTTCGACGGTAAAATCAAGGTGCAAAGGCAATTTCTGGGGCATGAAACCGATATTTTTCTTAGCTTCTACCGGGTTATCCTTCAGGTTGATCCCGTTGATGTACACGTCACCTTTTGTTTGCTTGAGTACACCGCAGATAATATTCATCGTGGTTGACTTCCCGGCGCCGTTGGAGCCCAATAACCCTACCACACCTTGGCTGCGGATTTCGAAATTGATATCGCGCACTGCCCACTGGGAAGTATACTTGTGCGATAAATTTTCAACTTTTACAATGGCGTTTTCCATTTATTTGATATTGTTATGAAAATAAAATCCCGGTACAAGCCAGGGACTTGCAAAATGAATAGGTTTACAGGTAATGTTCGGGAAAACTGTCCCCCCGGAATACCACCGGGAGGAAACAGTTTAATAGGAATTAGAATGTAGCGTTGGCAATCGCTCTAACATCTATATTGTAATGTTCCCGGTAAAATCTCACCAAGAAATCAAATTTCTCCTTGATCAACGGATACGTAAGATAAGGCGCCATTTCTTCATCGGTTCTTTGCAAGATATGCAGCATGAAAGAGCTGATATCACTATCCTTGGCGCGGGCCCAGGAGTAAGTACCATAATACCATTCGGATACACCGTACGTATAACTGCCCGGCAAAAAGCCCATACTCCTGAAAGCGGCCTGGTTGGCCGGGTTAGATGCATTTACAGGGGGCGTAGGCGCAGGCGCGTTATAATCGGAGAACAGGAAAAAAGAATCTGGCACTTCGATCAAACCATTATCTTGGTAGTATTTCCAAATAGCATTGATGTAAGCATTTTTCTTCGTTCTTTTTTCCGCGGGAGTCATAGTTCTTAAAGAAGCGTTCATCCCCGCGAATGCAAATGATTTACCCGTGATCTTGATGTCGGAATACAAGTATTCATAACCAGGAGGATAACCCGGTCCACGGAACTGTCGAATGGTATCAGCCAAGAAAACACGGTAAGGTAACCAGTTACTTTTCTTGTTCTCCTCCGGTATGAATTTCAACCAACAATCGTCTAAAAACTGCAACATGTCTCCAACGTACTGGGTATCGCCCAACACGGCAGTATCAATCTTGGAATTCCCTGTGCTGGTATACAGGGCCCAAACAAAATCTTTCTGCGTGAAGTTGTATAAGAAATACGTTCCATACTGATCATACAACTCCTGTATCTTAGCATTATCTTCATCGGAAGCATCGCCTTGAGGCAAGGTGTAATCCGGCTCGATGCTTTCCGGCGGCCCGATGGCAACATCTTTCTTACATGCTGCGAACAACAAGCAAGTCAACGCGGTAATGATGATATTATATTTCATTTTCTATAATCATTTTGTTCGTGAATTATTCACCGATCCTCTCGGGGATATTTGCCGAAGGATTTTGTTCCAACTCGGTATTCCTTAAGATCAGGCTATTGGGAAAAGGTAATACATACATCGGGTCCTTAGCCTTGAGTACATAATGCAAAACGGCTTCACCCAATTGATGTTGATACCTGTGCGAAATAGAGGGCATCCCGTACCTGCGTAAGTCAAACCAACGGAAACCTTCGTAACAGAATTCTTTCCTGCGTTCGTCTCTCACGGCTTGCAACAAGGTATTTTTTTCAGAGATGCTTTCATTCGAATAACCAACGATCCTGTGCGAACGCAATTGGTTCAGGTCCGCCATCGCCTTTTCCAATTCATCTACCTGCACATATGCTTCGGCACGGTTCAACAATGCTTCCGAGCTGCGGATACCCTGGGATAGCTCATCACTTTGGGTATATTTAGTTACCAATGGCGTAAAAGTTTGAGGAAGGATGCTGAACCCGTAATTTAATCTTACGTCTTGCGGATCGAAAGTTCCCCTGAAATCAGCCGAAGGAATATAGGTGCTTTGGTTGGCTTGCGGGTTTCCGCCGAACATCCATTCAACTTCCGGGTTCGTGTAGGTAATCCAGTACCCGGTAGTATAACCGGTCATATCCGTAATTACACCTCCCTGTTGGAATACTTTATCCGCTTCTTTAATACAATCTTCCCAGCGTTCCATATACAGATAAACCCTTGATAATAAAATATGGATCGCAGGTTGATTGATATGGTAATCCCTGCGGGCAATCGGAAGCGGATCCATTAAATCGGCCGCCAAATTCAAATCCCTAACGATTACATCATATACTTCTTTAACCGTATTCCTTTTCATAGGCAAGTTATCGATGCCCGAATTTAATTTTAAAGGAACGCCGGGGGCTGTGGGATCGCTGTTATACGGCATACCGTAAAGGTTCACCAAGCGGAAATAATAGAAAGATCGCATCGCCAGGGCTTCCGCCTTTACCCTATTTTTTTCATCTTCTGTACCGATAGAACTATTGATATTGTCCAATACCGCGTTACAGCCCATAATCTTTTCATAAAAAGCATAATAAGCAGTGCTGGCAGGATCTTCTCCGGTAATATTGCCAAGGCCGTCAACATCGGCCAGCCTCGGTTGCCAAGTATAATACAGGAAATTTCTAACCGCGTCATCACTACCAACGATAGAAGCATTACCATCGGCATACTCCAGGAATAAATCCACATCATCATCCATAAAGTACAGGAAGGATGTCGGTTCTGTTTGGCCAAGATAACCGGAACCCATCAATAATTCACGGTAATCGATCGCGGTTTTAGGGATGACCTCGCTTTGAGATTGCTCTTCCAGGAACTTGGAACAACTGCTCATCGTAAGGCAACCTAGTATCGCGAATATGTTTAAGAATCTATATTTCATGAATATCCAGATTAAAATGTCATGTTAAGAGATAATGAAGTCACCCTCCTTGCAGGCCATCCGCCGGTTTCAGGATCGTAGCCGCGCCAATTTTTATCGAAGGTGATCAAGAATGGATTCGTCATGCTAAGAGAAGCACTCAGACGCCTGAAATGTGACCACTTCATAAAATCGGAACCAAATTCATAGTTGATCGCAATTTGGCGGCAACGGATAAAATCTGCATCTGCCACCATGAAATCAGACTGGTTATACAAGGTATAAGGAGAAACATAATTCCAAGCAATGGTGGGCAGGTTAAAATTGAGCGAAGAAGGGTTACCGGGCGGCACTGCCGGGATATCCGTTTGTTGCTCATCGCCCGGCTTTTGCCAACGGTTCTTCAAGATTCTCGGAACGTTCTGATCCGGTGTTGGCGCACCTGCCGGGTTATAAAAGGCCGGCACCCTGCCCTGGTTCCCGAAAGAAACAGCAAACTGTGCATACAGGGAGATATTTTTATAACGGAACGAAGAATTGAAACCACCGGCAAAATCAGGCTCCAATTTGCCGGACTTCACCAGGAACTCCTGGTAATTATCCGTAGGTTTGATATCCATGTTATTGAACATCGGAACACCATTAGCGGCGTTTAACCCGGCGTAAGCGTATGAATAGAAAGTGGAATACGCCTCACCATTTACGATGGCTGAACCGTTGATATAATCTTCCAATGAATTTATACGGGTGTTTTCCTTCAACCTATTCCTTGCCAAACCGGCATTCACGGAGAGCTGCCATGTAAAATCAGCTGTACGTATGGGCATTACACTGATTATGAAATCATACCCGTAGTTTTCCATCTTTGAACCGAATACCGTGGCGGAGCTCATCCCGTTTTCAACCGGGACGGGACGGGAAGCCAATACATTACTCGTTTTCCTATACAGGTTAGCCGTAGCGTTCAACCTTCCATTCCACAAGGAAAGGTCT